>DATBYX010000599.1:0-8180 GCA_036513475.1 Xanthobacteraceae bacterium
ACTGCACGAGAAGCTCGTGCAGTCCGGCGCCGTTCCGGCGCCCACGTCGAGCGCAGAATTCGGCGCCATGCTTGCCGACGAGCTCGCACGCTGGGGCCGCGTGGTGCGCGAGAAGAACATCAAGGAGGAGTGAATCAGTCCGCAAGCGCCGCCAGAATGCGTGCCCAGCTGCGGGTGCCTTTATGGAAAGACCTCAGGTCGTATTTTTCATTCGGGGAGTGCACGCGGTCATCGTCGAGCGCAAAGCCGACGAGGATGGTGTCCATCCCGAGCACCCGCTTGAAGTCACCGACGATTGGGATGGAGCCGCCCTCGCCTACTGTCACCGCCTTCTTCCCCCACTCGGCGGCGAGCGCCTCACGGGTCTTGGTAAGCGCCGGATTATCGAACGGAAGCTCGGTCGCAGGCGCCCCGGTGAAGGTCTTGAACTCGGCCTTGGCGTCGGGAGGGAGCCGATCGCGCACGAAGGCATGAAAGGCGGCGCGCACCTTTTGCGGGTCCTGGCTGCCCACCAGGCGAAATGAGACTTTTGCCTTGGCCTGCGCGGGAATGACTGTTTTCGCGCCCTCGCCGACATAGCCGCCGATCATCCCGTTGATCTCGGCCGTGGGGCGAGTCGCGATCTGCTCGATCAGCATGCGGTCCTTCTCGCCCGCGGCAACCTTGAGACCCACCCCGCCCAGGAAATCCTCCGCGGTCAGATGAAGCCCGGCGAGGTCCTTTCTGATCTCGGGCGGCAAGTCATGGACTCCTTCGTAGAAGCCCGGAATGGTGACCCGTCCATTCTCGTCGTGCATTGCGCCGAGAATGCCGGCGAGCACCCGCAGCGGGTTCTGTGCAGGCCCCCCGAATAGTCCGGAATGAAGATCGCGGTCGGCACACGTGATGTTCACTTCCTCGTAGACCAGGCCGCGCAAGGAAGTGGTAACCACGGGCGTGCTCGAATCCCACATGCTGGTGTCGCACACCAGCGCAAGGTCGAGCTTGAGCTCGTCGGCATGCTGCTTGACGAACCCGAAGAGGTGATTGGAGCCACACTCCTCTTCGCCCTCGATCATCGCAGTGATCGGCAGCGGCAAGGCTCCCGTGACCTTGCGGTAGGCGCGGCACGCCTCGATAAAGGTCATCACTTGGCCCTTGTCGTCACAGGCTCCACGCGCGACGATCATCTTGCTGCTGTCTGCTCGGGTGACGAGGCGCGGTGCAAACGGCGGTGCCTCCCACAATTCGAGCGGATCGACCGGCTGAACGTCATAGTGGCCGTAGAACAGAAGGCGAGGCGCGCTGCGGCCGGAACTGCCGGCCTTGCCCACCACGACCGGATTTCCATCCGTAGGTCTGACGCTGGTCTCGAAACCAATACTGGTGAGATCCTGCGCAACGTACTGTGCCGCATCCAAGCACTGTGCCTTGTAGGCCGGATCGGTCGAAATTGATTGAATGCGCAGGAACGCGAACAGACGCTCAAGACTCTGGTCAAGATCAGCATCGATCTGGGCAAGTACGGCCGGGAGCGCCTGCGACGGTGTCATGCTTCATGCCTTATTGATGGAATGGAGTAGCGCGGGTGAGCCGCCGCATCTCGGCGGATTACGCTGACGCTAATCCGCCCTACATGGTCACCGCCGCAATATTCCGCCCATGGTCCCGCGCACGATGGTGCGGCCAATGGAGCTGCCTGCCTTTCCGCCAAGCGACTTCCCGATATCGGCGGCGACCCGGTCGGCGACGGAACGGGTGATCTGACGTGCAGCCAGTTGCCCGGGCGAAAGCCGGGTGCCGCGCGACCGCCCGGTGCCGAAAATCTTCTCAAGCGCTGCCGCAAGCGCATTGCCTATGCGGGCCCAGACGCTTGGGGGTGCCTGCGGTGGCGCTGGCGCGGACGGTGTTGAGGGAGTGCCGATCGGTCGGTCCGGCGTGCCGGATTGCGTGCGTTTCTGCAAGACCTCGTACGCAGATTCCCGATCGATGGCCTGGTCGTATTTGCCCTGCACCGGGCTCTTGGCGATCAGTGCCTTGCGCTCGTCATTGCTGATCGGACCGATCCGGCCGGAAGGCGGGCGAACCATGCAGCGTTCCACCATCTCCGGCGTGCCGTTGCCTTCGAGAAACGAGACCAGCGCCTCCCCTTTCCCGAGCTCCATGATCACTTTGGCGGTGTCGAGCTTGGGATTGGCGCGGAATGTCTCCGCTGCGGCCCGCACCGCCTTCTGATCGCGCGGCGTAAAGGCCCGCAGCGCATGCTGGACGCGATTGCCGAGTTGCGCCAGCACCTTGTCCGGCACATCCAGCGGGTTTTGCGTGACGAAATAGACACCAACCCCCTTGGACCGAATGAGCCGCACCACCTGCTCGATCTTGTCGAGTAGCGCCTTGGGCGCATCGGTGAACAGAAGATGAGCCTCGTCAAAGAAGAAACAGAGCTTGGGCTTGGGTTGGTCGCCCACTTCCGGCAGCCGCTCGAACAACTCGGAGAGCAGCCACAGGAGAAAAGTCGCATAGAGGCGCGGATTGCCCATCAATTTATCCGCGGACAGAATGTTGATGTATCCTCGCCCATCCTCATTGGTCCGAATGAAATCCTTGAGCGCGATCGCGGGCTCGCCGAAGAACTGGTTGCCGCCCTGATTCTCCAGGACGAGGAGCTGGCGCTGGATGGTGCCGACGGTGGTCTTGGAGACATTGCCGTATCGCGCGGTCAGCTCGGCGGCGTGGTCCGCGATATAGCCGAGCATCGCGCGAAGATCCTTGAGATCGAGCACCAAGAGCCCCTGCTCGTCCGCAACCCGGAAGCAGATGTTCAGGACGCCTTCCTGAACCTCATTGAGATCCATGAGGCGCGACAGCAACAGCGGTCCCACTTCGGAGATGGTGGCACGGACGGGGTGACCTTGGTCCCCGAACAAATCCCAGAACACCACTGGGAATTGGTCGGGCTGATAAGCAAGGCCGAGGCTCTGTGCGCGGCTGACGAAAGCCTCCTTGGCCTCGCCCTTTTGCGAGATGCCGGAGAGATCCCCCTTGATGTCTGCGGCAAAGACCGAAATGCCGGCTCGCGACAATCCCTCTGCCAGGACCTGCAAGGTTACGGTTTTGCCGGTGCCCGTAGCGCCTGTCACCAGTCCATGCCGATTTGCCAGAGCAAGCGTCAAAACTTCCGGTTTTGAGCTCTTTCCTACGAAAATCGTGCCATCCTTATCCGAGTCCGACATCGTTATCCTCGCGCCTGATCGCGCCTGCATTGTTGCCGTCTCTTCAGAGCCGTCAACCGGAAGAAGCTCGACGACATCCGCGCGCCGCGCCGCGACCTCGCAGTGTTCTCTTGCATAATGCCCTGATGCGCAAATGCAACAATGCGCAGCGTATTGACTGCGAACGCCTGTTATCTCGAAAGCGGCGCGCGTATTATGGCCCTACGCGGGTGTGGGGCGGGGGCATATGAACAACGACCTCAGGCGACGTCGCGTCGCCAATGCAGGCGGCAAACGGGCGGCCTCGGCCCGGGCGTGCGGCCGGGTTGCGCAAGTTTTGCTCGCGCGCAGGCAGCGCAACCAGCGCGCTGCATTGCAAGCGCTTGTGAGCTTAATAGCGAGCATCAATGGGGAACAGCAGTCGGTTGAGCACGACTGCGGGTTCTCCAGGCGTAGACGGTCGGACGGTCGCTCTCGTTCGCTGCGTAGCACGAACGTGGCCCTGCCACCGGGGAGATGACGATGTCGTACTCCATCACCACGATCGAAGAGATCGATGAGGATGACGTCGCGGCCCTCAAGTCCGTCGGCATCAAGACGACGGAGAAGCTGCTCGAGGCTGCCGCAACCCCGGGGGGGCGCAAGCAGCTCGCTGCCAAGTCCAAGCTCGACCCGAAGAAGCTGCTGCGGTGGGCCAACATGGCCGATAAACTGCGCATCAAGGGGATGGGCAATGACTATGCCGGGCTGTTGCGCGAGGCCGGCGTGGATACGGTGAAGGAGCTGGGATATCGCAATCCGCGACGGCTTGCCCAATTCATGCGGGAGATCAACAAAAAGCGGAAGCTGGTCCGGCTTCTGCCTGCCGAGAAGCAGGTGACGGGCTGGGTCGAGCAGGCCCGAAAGCTCCCGAAAAAGATCACGTACTGAGTGCGTGCACTGCTGCGCAGTCGGGCCGCGCAAGCGGCGAGGGATGGCTCGCCCCACGGGCAAACACGTTTCGTTCAAAACCTCGTCCAATCGCCGCGGCGCTCAAAGGCAGCGGCGGCGCGGTAGATCGTCTCCTCGGCATGGTGGCGGCCCACCAGCATCATTCCGATGGGTCGGGCGTCCTCCAGGCCGCACGGCACCCTGATTGCGGGATGCCCGCTGACGTTGAAGGGACGTTGAAGCCGCAGCGATTGACAAAGCGCGAATTGTCGCCGTTAAGTGCCCGGCGTATCGACGGTCTCTCGCATGAGAGCGAAGAGGGAATGCGGTGCGGAACCCAGGTTCCAATTCCGCAGCTGCCCCCGCAACTGTAGGCGGCGAGCCTGTGCCACAAGGCCACTGGGACACGCGATCCCGGGAAGGCGGTGACGGGCATCGACCCGCGAGCCAGGAGACCTGCCGTTGATCCGGTCGCCGTCCGGGCGGGGTGCCTCGGAACGGGTCGATTTTGTTGCGGCACCCGGCTCGCGACTGCGACCAACGGAGCGGCAGGGTGACCGATCAGACAAACGCTTGTGATAGTGCTCCAGCGTGCCACGGCGCGACCATTTTCGTCTGCATCACCTGCCGCGCTTGCGCCGAACCGGGAGTCGACCCGCCGCCGGGTGCAAGGCTGGCAGCCGCCGCTGCAGCGGCTGCGCGCGGCACCGGCATCACGGTGCAGCCGGTGCGCTGTCTTGCAAACTGCACGCGCGGCCCGAGCGCCGCCATCCGCTGCAGCCGGTCGTGGACCTACGTGTTCGGCGGGCTCGATGTGGCCTGCGCGGGTGCACTCGTCGAAGGCGCGCGCCTGCTGCTTGAGTCCAAAGACGGCCTGCTCCCCTGGCGCGGGCGCCCCGAACCTCTCAAGCGCGGCCTGATCGCCCGCGTTCCGCCGCTCGATTTCGCAGAGCTGGACATCGGCACTTTAGCTATTCAGGAGAGCGTTGAATGACCCGTTCGCTTGCGCGTGTGCCCTGCACGATCGTCACGGGCTTTCTCGGCGCCGGAAAGACGACACTGATCCGCCACGTCCTTGCGCACGCGCAGGGTCGGCGGCTCGCAGTGATCGTGAACGAGTTTGGAGATGTCGGAATCGACGGCGAGATCCTGAAAGGATGCGGCGACACCGCCTGCCCTGAGGAAAACATCGTCGAGCTCGCCAATGGCTGCCTTTGTTGCACGGTCGCCGACGAGTTCGTGCCCGCCCTCGACACCATTCTGTCGCGCCAGCCTGCGGTTGAGCATATCGTCATCGAGACTTCCGGCCTGGCGCTGCCCAAGCCCTTGGTCCAGGCCTTCCACTGGCCCGCAATCAAGAGCCGCGTCACCGTGGACGGTGTGGTCGCGGTGGTGGACGGCGCTGCGCTCGCGAGCGGGCAGGTGGCCGCCGATCTCGAAGCGCTCGCAAATCAGCGCGCCGCTGATCGCTCCCTCGATCATGACGACCCGGTCGAGGAAGTGTTCGAGGATCAAGTCGCCTGTGCCGACCTCGTCGTTCTCAACAAGCGCGATCTCCTCGATGCCGCCGGCGTTGATCGAGCGATGGCGAGAATCGCAAGCACACTGCCCCGCACGGTCAAGGTCGTCCCGGTCTCGGACGGCAAGGTGGATCCTGTAGCGCTCCTCGGGCTCGGGCTGAACAGCGAGGACGACATCGAAAATCGCCGCACGCGGCATGACGCCGAGCTGGAGCACGATCACGATGATTTCGAGAGTTTCGTCGTGCCGCTTTCTGAAATCTCCAGTCCCAGCGCCCTGGCTGCGCGCATCGCCGCGCTGTCCGAGACGCACGACATCTTCCGTGTGAAAGGGTTTGTTGCCGTCGCCGGAAAGCCGATGCGCCTCCTTCTGCAGGCGGTCGGGTCGCGGGTGACGCATCACTACGATCGGCCCTGGCTTGCCTCAGAGATCCGCGAAGGGCGACTCGTCGTGATCGGATTGAAGGGACTGGATCGCGCGGCCGTCGCGCGATCATTGTGCGTTTGAGCAATGCATCTGCTCGCAACCAGCTCTACTAGCCTCGACGAGATCGTCGAGCCCGTCGATCTGCGCCAGCCACCGGGAGACGTGCTGGTGCTCTCCTTCGCGGACAGCGATCTCGCCGGCTTGGCCGCGGCCTGGGTGCTGGAACGCGACGCGTTGCCCAGCGTGCGGCTCGCACATTTGCGCGATCTGCGCCATCCCATGTCGGTCGATCTCTGGCTTGAGCGCGTCGCAGCCCATGCCAAGGTGATCGTAGTGCGCCTGCTGGGCGGGCTCGACTGGTGGCACTACGGTGTCGAGAGGCTCTCCGCGCTTGCGCGCGAGCGCGGCATCGTGCTTGCGCTCCTGCCGGGGGAGGATCGCGATGATCCTCGGCTCGCACAGGCGTCGACGCTCTCGCAAAGTGAGCTGGACGCATTGCTGTGCTTCTTTCGCGAGGGTGGTGCGGAAAACCTCCGCGCACTCTTGCGACGCCTCGCGCGTTATGCCGGCGCATGCGTGGATGCTCCTGAGCCGGTAGCGATTCCGCGCATGGGGGGCTACCTGCCTGGGCGAGGCGCATTCGACCTCGATCGCCTGGTCGCGAGCATAGAGCCAAGCCGGCCGGTCATCCCCGTCATCTTTTATCGCGCGCTGCTGCTCGCTGCCGACACGTCGGCGATCGACGCCCTGTGCGAGGCGCTCGGGTCGAAGGGATTGGCACCCGCGCCGCTCTTCATCACAAATTTCAAAGATCCCGCGGCCGCGGAATTCGTGCGCAGCGCCCTGAAGCGACTGTCGCCCGCTGTGGTTCTGACCACCACGGCCTTCGCGCTCGCTGCCGAAACCGGAAAGCCGACCGCGCTCGATGGACCTGATGTGCCGGTGCTCCAACTGGTGATGGCAAACACCCAGCGCGCAGCTTGGCGCGACAGCGCGCGCGGGCTCGGCGCCGCCGATCTCGCCATGCACATCGTGCTGCCCGAGCTCGATGGCCGCGTGCTCGCGGGCGCTGTCGCTTTCAAGGAGCGCTTGCCGGCGCAGAGCGAGTTGGCCTTCACGGCGTTGGTCAATCGGCCGGAGCGTGACCGCATCGCCATGGTCGCCGAGCGCGTGGCTGCGCTCACCCGCCTGCAACAAACAACACGGCCACAACGGCGGCTCGCCGTTCTGTTACCGCATTATGCCGGAGCGCCGGGGCGGGACGGCTATGCGGTCGGGCTGGATGTTCCGGCCAGCGTACTGGCGCTCCTCTCCCACTTGGCGCTTGCGGGCTATTGCGTCGAGGACGTGCCGAAAACGTCCCGCGCCTTGCTTGATGTACTCGACGCGGCCTTGAGCGAAGCCGGGCTCCCGCTGGATGCTTATTCCACGCTCAGCGCCGAGTTGCCGGCGGATGCAACCGCGCGAGTCCACGCGGCTTGGGGCGATCCCGCGAGCGATCCCGATGTTCGTGACGGCATGTTCCGATTCCGCGTCCGCGCACTCGGCAATGTATTGGTGGCGCTCCCACCCGATCGAGGCCGACCGAACACTCGCCGCGCGGACTATCACGACCCGACGCTCCCCTCGCGGCACGCCCTGCTGGCCTTCGGGCTGTGGTTACGGCACCGCGCCGATATCCACGCGCTCGTGCATATGGGTGCGCATGGCACGCTGGAATGGCTGCCCGGGAAAGCGGTGGCGCTCACGTCATCCTGCTTTCCCGAGATCCTCACCGGCGCAATTCCCATCTTCTATCCTTTCATCGTCAGCAATCCGGGGGAGGCGGCGCAAGCCAAGCGCCGCATCGCCGGAGTAACGATTGGACATCTGCCACCTCCGCTTGTCGCGGCGACGCTCTCGGCAGATGCACGCGATCTCGAACGGCTCATCGATGAGTACGCCCAGGCCGACGGTCTCGATCGCAAGCGACGCGGCCGACTCGCTCGCCTCATCATCGAAACGGCGCAGCGCACGGGCGTCGCCCACGATGCCGGGGTTGAGAGCGACATTGAGGGTGGCGATGCTCTGCGCCGCATCGACGCCTGGCTGTGCGATCTCAAGGATCTCGCC
>DATBYX010000600.1:0-2535 GCA_036513475.1 Xanthobacteraceae bacterium
GCGTCGGGTCGCGGCGAAGAGAGAACGGACAGCGCCAAGGCGAAAATCAAAGCCGCAACCCAAATGGTAGCGGGCCAGAGCCTCATCACTGGAACACGGTCTATCTCGGCTATCCTCCCAGCACGATCATCTCCGAAGCACTTGCTGTCCAGGGCAGGGGACGCGACCGATCGCGTTGAGCCGCGCGAGGCCGGGACACCGGAAGCGCAGCTCAACTATCCGTCCCGCCCCGGGGCCCCGGGGCTTGCGCCGAGCGGCAGAAGCATTGGTGTCGGTAAGACCGTCGAAAATGTAAGAACCCCCGCACGCCACTGGGCATCAGCCCGAGGGCGTCTGGCGGGGGTCGATAGGCGAAGCTGCGCTTCGCGCTCGGAACAAAGGCCGAGCTAAATCTTGGGCTTTCCGCTCAGTTGCCGATGCCAAGGGATCGGAAGCTTGAAGTTTTCCGGTGGAGTCATGCTATGGACACCCTCCTGCTTGGTTGACGACTAGTTGCAGTTGGTATCGGTGTCGAAACGCCTTCAAGTGAAAATCGGACAGGATCTTGTCGATGTAGCCATTTTATTTTCACGGTTTCTTGCGGCGAGCATGCTGCTACACTGAACGGAGGGCTGCTCGAATACGCTCAGCAGATAGTCGCGCCATGAGAGCAGCGATCGCCGGCAGCCCATAGCGTGCTATTACAGGAGCACCCGGGCAGAGGCCCACTTCTAAACCGCCGCCGCTTTACCGCTTATCATTCAAGACAAGAGCAGGCCTATCCATTGACGACCGCGTATGCAAAGCGAGGCAGCCTGCGAGAAGCCTTCAACGTAGTTGGCGACGACGCCAGCACCACGGAGCGCGGCACATGACGTGCCGATTTTTCGCCGCCCTTGCTGTGCTCCTTGGTCTGTTGCTGGCATCTGTCGCGAGCATGGCGCAAGAGAAGTCTCCGAAGTCTACTATCGATGACGTAGTGAAACAGTGCGTCGATGTGGTGCATCGCTTCCCTGCTGATAAGAGTGACTTAAGTTTTTTTAAGAAATTCGATGCCTTCTACAATTCCGCGGCTGGCCGCGTCGAGAACAATGCCTTTCTCGACGGCGATCTCCCGGCACTCTACCAGTTCAACAAGTGCATGGCATCGCAAGGGTTCCCCCTCAAGTGACCGGACGAATGTTTTCGGCCTAAAGCCCCGCAGTCATAAGCGCGCCGCCTCTTATCCGCTGCGCTCGTGCCGCCATTTGCGATCCCCAACCAAACCGGCGCAGCGCCACAGCGGCCAGGCGGTTTTTCCTCGGCGCTGGCGGGTTGCAACGCCTCGTCGGATAACCTTTGACCGAATAAAAGCTGATTTCTGCGCTTGGTCGAAATGCCGTGCCGAGCATTCCTTTCCGCTTATGATAAGCGCCGGAGCAAAAATCCCTCACTGAAGCGGCCGGCCAGTCTGGTTGCGCCGGAGTAAAACGTTACGCAGTTCAGATCGAGGGTCCGAGCCGACGGGAAGCGGCGCGACAGTTTGGGATCGACCCGCGGACAGTAGCTAAGATGCTGGCGTTCTCGGTTCCACCTGGGTATCGGCGGAGGCGACCATCGGCGCGTCCGAAGCTCGACCCATTTACTGGGATCATCTACTGGGATCATCGAGCGGATCCTGCCAGAGGATGAGGGAGAAGCGCGGCTGCCGCAAATCGGGCCGCATGGGTCCTCAGAGAATGTTGCGTGGTCGCGAGCATGAGTAGATTCCGAGGGTGGTAGCACCTCTCTCCTAGGCCTTAGGGTTGGGCTCGAAGCGGTGGCGGCCTCGGCTTCACAGCGGAGCGGGAGGCCAAGGGCATTCTCCGTGCGGTTTGGCGGTCGCGTTGCGATCGACCGACGGCCCCTCCGCCGTACCACCCCATCCAGCGGGGCAAGCGATGACGATCAGCCAAGATCGCGCATCATCATTCGTCGATCGCAACGCGACCGAGGCGAAGCGCGCCCGGTCGAACCGGCCTCCTAAACTGGGCCGGAAGCATGATCGAGCGAGCTCTGTTCGGCGCATTGCCTATATCGCGCCCAAGCGGAAGCGGATCCTAGTAAGGATTCGGACACCGCAGGTAGATGGAAAGATAAAGCTCGCCGTAGTTCGGAACGTATTAAACGATACACGCGCGCCTGGGAGGAAGAGATGCCTTATCGAATCTCCTATCTCGACACATCGATGTTTGCCGACGAGCGGCTCACAGCAGGAACGTCACAAACAGAAGAGTTTTCGACCGAGCCGGCGGCGCTCGCGAGGGCGCGCGAACTGATCGAAGACTCCCACTATCACGCTATTTCATTCACGGGCAACTCCGAGCGTCTGGCCGGAGTACTCCAGGCAGGATGATTTCGCCCGCCATCACGGATGATCTTCCACCTCGAGGTGGGGAAGCAGTGGACGGTAGCGATCCTCACTTTGATCCGGAATCAATCGCCACCCACAACACGTCATGGGATCTCGTGGTGTCATGGTTCTCCCCCTTTGGGCGTTGCGCCCGCAGAACCGGTGCGGGCAGGACCGCTGGGACC
>DATBYX010000601.1:0-3516 GCA_036513475.1 Xanthobacteraceae bacterium
GCAAGGCTTGCGACCAGCGCCGTGGCGATCGCTACGAGCCACCACCGTCGCCCGCGGGTTCGAAACGTGCACATCGATGCAAGGATGCCACAGCCGGGTCGCGCGCCGGCTGGTGGGCGTCGGGTCGCAGATGGCCTCGATCAGGTCCGCTTCAATCGGGCCCTTCGGGTCGTTCACGACCAGTGGTGAAGGACTGAAATTGCCAGTTTCAGAGTTTCATCCAATCCTGGTCAATACTCCCGCTGCCCTTTCTCGCGGCTCTCGTGCACAGCGGATTCGCAAAGGTCGAACCGCGGCCCGCCCGACATCGGCGCTTGCGGGCCCTCGGAGTCACGCAGTTACCGCTGCTCAGAAGACACCAAGAAAATTGAATGGTGGCCAGGGGCGGGCGAGGCCGGGACTTCCGCGAATGCACTCATTGTGCATTCGGCCGGCCGAGCGCGTTCGCATAAGCGAACGCCGGGATTACGACGCGTCGTCAAACTCGAAAAGGAGCTGGCCGAGTTCACCTCGGGAGAGTGGCACAAGGGCGTCTGGGACGACCGTCAATACAAGAAGGGGAATGTGGTCACGCATCAGGGCAGCACGTGGATAGCGCGAGATGACACGTCGACCAAGCCCGGCACTGATCCCGCGTGGCAGTTAATCGTCAAGCGCGGTCGCGACGGCAGAGATGCTCCATGATCTGCGACAGCGTCAGACGGCAGCTTGAGCAGCTCCGCCGCGATACGGGTTCTGAGGTCTACGTCGTGAAGATAGAGAGCCCTGATTCGGTGGTCGCGCTGGTCATCCCGCGAGATGCACGCGGCAAGGAGGTGCTCAACCCGGAGGGCACCGTCCGCGACATGGAGGGATTAGTTGAGCGGCTGAGTTCTGGCTCAGACGATTGGGGACAGATGACCGATTCATCAGCCAGTTGTCCTTCGGTGGTGGCGGAGTGAATGTGGTGAACGTTTACTTGTTTGTTGAGACCATGCCGTTCGGCGGCACCGGCGCGGCGGGAATGGGCCACTACTACGGCAAGTACGGCTTCGATGCGCTCACCCACGCCAAGTCAATGTTGATCTCTCCGCCTGACGTCGCCATCGAGCACCTCTACTCGCCCTTCACCGACGAGAAGAATAAGGCGCTTAAGGGTTGGTTCGAATACTGATGGTGAAGGCGAGTGAAATTGGAACATGGGCGCTCAGCTAGAGCTCGGGTTCTGAACGCACCACGCGCAATCTTGTCGCGGCGTGACTTTGTCGGTTCGCTCGCAGCAATCGGCGCCGTAGCTCCGGGCCTGACACGCGACCCCGCATTTGCGTCAGAAGTTCCCTTAATCGACCCGGGAGCGGTAAGCATGACGGACCCAATCACAAGCGAAAAGATCCGAAGAGCGCGCCTGTCAGGACCTTCGCAGGTAACGGCCAACGCAACTGTGGCTGAGATGGACGCCCAAGGCCGCCACACGATTTTGCTGAAAGGCACAAACGAGTGGGTCTGCTTCCCCGGTAACGAAAACGTTATCGGTGATGTGCCCATGGCGCTGGATCCCATGGGAATGCAGTGGTTCATGGATCTGCTGGCGCGCAAAGCAAAGCCGACAAATACCTCGCCCGGCCTGATATATATGCTCTGCGGTGCGTACCAACATAGTTATACCGATCCCTTCGATCGGACGAGCCCTCCGATCCCAATTGGCCCGCACTGGATGCTTATCTGGCCCTTTGACGCAACGGCCGCTGGAATAGGTACTGTGATGCGGGATGCCGGTACGCTGGTGATGTTCGCAGGCACGCCCTATGCCCATCTCCACATTTGCGGTTCGCCCTGGGATGGCAACGAATATCGCCCCGGTGACCGTGTCATTCGTACACTGACGTACGGACGCCCCTAGATTTCCATGAGTATGAGGCGCTGTATCCAAAGGCTCCGCACGTGAGGACGTCATCACATGCCACAACATCCAGTGTTCACGTCTGATTTGCCCCTGTCGGCAGTTATCGCTGTTATCGGAATTGCCCTGCCGGTTTACGCGTTTGCAGCAGATCCCGCGCAGGAAGCAGCTACTGGCGCGGTGCACGCGGGTCAGGGCTTCACGAACCGATAGGCGAAGCGATCGGTCTCGCCCTTGATCGAGGGATCGAACACCTTGATCGAGTGCGGATCGTCCTTGTTCGCGAGCATGGTGCTTTCCGCGTCCAGTACGAAGCCGGCCGCCTCCACCTCCTCGCGAACGGATGCAGGCTCAATCCGATGCAGCGACTGGGCGTCGCTCGTGCCCGCCCCGACGGCGGCGGCGTGGTCTACGATGACGTAGGACCCACCGGGCTTCAGCCGCTCGTAGACAGCTCGATTGAAGTGAGCCGCCGTCGCGCCCCTGGTCTGGATCAGCGCGGTGTGGAGATCGTGGTAGAACAGGTGCAGCCATAGGACATCCGCTGGTTGGGTGGCCTCCGGCATCGCTACGAGGTCCGCCGAGACGACTTCGACGTTCTCTCGGCCCGGCTCCTTCGCGAGCGTCCGCATGCGGCCGACCGGATCGTTCTTGAAGTGGGCGACTTCGGCCGGCACGAAGCTGTAGACCCGTCCTTCGGGTCCCACGATGTCGGAGAAGAGACGGGTCCAGTCGCCGTCGCCTGGGTAAACGTCGATGACGGTGGAGCCCGCATCGACTCGTGCAAACCGGATCAACTCGGATAGCTTGGATTGGTCGTACATCGGGATCTCCTTAACGGTTGGGCATCCGACGAGCGCGCGGCCTGCGAGGGGGCGATCCACGGCTGATCCACCGTCTACCCCGACCCGATGGCCGCAGATGGCCAGCGCTACGCCAGCCCGGACGCGTCCATCTCCGAGGCCCGCGCCAGGGCTTGGGTGTCGATGTACTCCCGGATGTTCGTCAGTTTGCCATTTCGAACGGTGATGGCGAAGACCCAGTCGTCCTTGAACGGCTTATTGGTGGCTTTGATTTTCCCCGTCGCGACGCCGACGACCATTACCCGGTCGCCCTGCGCTACGAATTCGGGGGGCTCTGGGAATGAAGTTTCCACCATTTCGGAAGCCTTCTGAAGCAAATCCGCCAATCCCGCGTGCCCGCGGCGCGTGCCGGCCAGCGGCCAGTCCTCGCCCGGAATGATCCACTCCATATCTTCGGCAGACAACGCCAGCAGACCTTGCTTGTCGCCGCGGCCCATTGCTGCAAAAAAATCCTTCACAATCTGGACATTCTCTTGAATGCTCATCGAAATCTCTCCATTTCCCTTACGATCGAAATAAACCCGCGACTGGAGCAAGGGAGGGAACGATCGCTCCCTGAAGGGATCTGGTGCATTAAGGGAACGAGGTTCAGATAACGCGGACTTGTGCTCTCGACCACTAAGCAAGGGCCGTATCCCACTGTTTCTTCAGCGACCAGAAAGCCCACCTGCCTGGTCCAAACTTGAATTGACGCTTGCGAATTCGGTGCACGAGTTCCAGCCCAGCCAGAGTGATGGTCGCCGTCCGATAGGACTTGAAGCTCAACATGGAGCG
>DATBYX010000602.1:0-7543 GCA_036513475.1 Xanthobacteraceae bacterium
GATAAGTCTTATTTCACCCCGGCTCCGAACCCCGCGTTCGCGAGCAACCAGCACGTGACGCTCGACGATCACATCGTGCGCGTCGGCGTGAACTACAAGCTCCCCTGGAGCATCCTGGACAGCTTCCTCCTCAAGCGCTGACCTTACTGCGGGCCCGATGCTGTGTTTGGGCGTGTCCCGGGCGCAATGCAAACGCAGCGCAAGCATAGCCTTTCAGCGCGCACAGGACGAACTGCGCTGCGGCCATGGTGCGTTGCAGACCCGGGATCGCCAAGCAACGCGGACACGCGACAGGCCGCGCCGCGCACCGCGTTTCTTAAGGTCCCGGACCAGCGGTGCACCGCGACGTGCCGATCGGTTGCCGTAGCAGGCGAGCCCGCCGCGCGTCGCGCTGCACCGCATCCGGGACACACAGTTGGCGCGGGCGGCAGCCCTGGGTCAGCTCAGCGCGGCCCCTCGACCGCGAGGTCGATCCACACCGGAACGTGGTCCGACGGCTTTTCCCAACTGCGAACCTGCGCGTCGATGCCGGTCGCCTGCAGGCGGTCAGCCGCCTGCGGCGACAGCAGAAGGTGATCGATTCGGATCCCGTCGTTCTTCTGCCATGCCCCGGCCTGGTAGTCCCAGAACGTATAGAGGTCGGCCCCATCGCTCGCCGCCCTTATGGCGTCGGTCAAACCGAGATTGCACAAGCTGCGGAATTTCGCGCGCGTGGTTGGCAGAAACAGAGCGTCGCCCACCCATCGGGCCGGATGGCGCGCGTCGGCATCGGCGGGGATCACGTTAAAATCTCCCGCCAGCACCAGCGGCTCCTCAAAGCGCAGCCGCTCGCATGTGTAACGAGTAAGCCGGTCCATCCAGGCGATCTTATAGGAGTATTTGTCGCTGTCCGGCGGATTGCCATTGGGCAGATAAAGCGAAGCGAGACGCAGCGGCCCTGAAGGCGTCGAGACAACGACTTCGATGAACCTGGCGTGGTCGTCGGCGTCTTCTCCCGGCAGCTTCGGCGTGACCTCGTCGAAGCGCAACTTCGAGAGCACGGCCACCCCATTGAAGGCCTTCTGCCCGTGCACTGCAACATTGTAGCCCAGCGCCTCCAACTGCTCACGCGGGAAGGCCTCATCAACGCATTTTGTTTCTTGCAGACAGACGAGATCCGGTGACCGCTCCGCGATCCAAGCGGTCAGGTGGTCCATTCTTTGCTTGATGGAATTGACGTTCCAGGTGGCAATGCGCATGCGAGCGGGAAAGGCAAGGCGCCCGGTTGTGTGGGCGCAGAGGTGAAGGATGAGGATTTATGCGGTTTTTAGGCAGGAAAGCACAGACGGTGATGTACGTTGCAATTCGGTATGCTACAAGGTCAGACTGGCATACCAAAAGAAACCATGCGCAGGAATAGCTTAGCCTTGGGCACGGTATCGACCGACCGGATGCGCGGTTAACGTCGCCGATGAAGAAACGCACGCTTTTCTTGGGAGGCGTGGCCATCCTCGCGGCCGCGGGGATTGTCGCTGCCACGCGTGGCGGCTTGTGGTCGGGCGGCGCAGAGGCGCAAGCGCCCCGCCTGAATGCCCCGCGGGCGGTTCCGATCGAGGCGGCAGCTGCCGTGAAGAAAGCCGTTCCTGTCAGGATCGAAGTGCTCGGGTTCGTCACCCCCATCGCGAGCGTCGCCGTGAAGCCGCGCGTCGACACCGAGATTACCGAGGTGCATTTCCGTGACGGCGCCATGGTGCGCAAAGGTGAGCTGCTGTTTGGCTTGGACAGTCGTGCGCTCGAGGCACAAGCCAAGCAAATCGAGGGCTTGCTTGCCGGAGCAAAGGCGAATCTCGAGCAGGCCGAACGCGACGTGGCCCGCTACATCGAGCTGGTCGCCAAGAGCGCTACCACGATTGTCACGCTACAGAACGCGAGAACTCAGGTCAACATCTGGCGCGCTTCCGTCGATTCAAATACTGCCCAGCTTGAGAATCTCAGAATTCAAATCGACTATTGCACCATTCGGGCGCCGATCACGGGTCGTGCAAGCATGGCCGCGGTCAAGGTCGGAAACTTCGTGCGGCAGGCCGATACGGCGCCGCTTGCAACCATCATTCAGGCTGCTCCTGTCTACGTTACATTTGCTTTGCCGCAGGCCTATCTGCCCGAGTTGCGCCAGGCATTGACGAATGAAACTGCAACCGTCGAAGCGGTCATTCCCGGCGATCCCCGGCGCGCGGCTGGCCAGGTTACGATGATCGAGAACACGGCCGACACGCCGACTGGAACGGTGCCTGTTCGGGCCACTATGCCGAATGCTGACGAGCTGCTCTGGCCCGGTACGCTTGTCAACGTGCAGATGACCTTCCGCGTGGAGGAAGCGGTGACCGTGCCATCCGAAGCCGTCCAGGTCAGCCAGGCCGGCACCTACGTCTTCGTGGTCAAGGATGGCGTGGCCAACGTGCAGCCCGTCACGGTCGCTCGCATTGTCGCCAGCGAGTCAGTCATCTCCGACGGCCTGGTGGGCGGCGAAACCGTGGTCACCAATGGTCAGCTTCTGCTCGCCAGCGGGACGAAGGTGGAGATACGCGAGGCGAAGGCGGGGACATAGGAGCATATGACTCTCTCCGAGACCTGCATCCGGCGCCCGGTTCTAACCACCCTCGTCACTGCCTCCATCCTCGTGCTCGGGGTCTTTGCGTACCGCCTGCTTGCGGTCGCGGCGCTTCCCAGCGTCGATTTTCCGACGCTCAACATTACGGGGCAGCTGCCCGGCGCGAGCGCGGAGACCATGGCGGCGTCGGTCGCCTCGCCGATCGAGCGGCAGCTTTCGACGATTGCCGGCATCACCTCGCTTACATCCTCATCGTCGCTGGGCATTACTTCAATCACGATTCAGTTCGAGCTGAACCGGAATATCGATGGCGCCGCGCTCGACGTGCAGACGGCCTTGTCGGTGGCGGCGCGCAAGCTGCCGGTCGAGATGACGATCCCGCCGAGCTTTCGGAAGGTCAACCCTGGCGATTTCCCGATCCTTTACATCAGCCTGAATTCACCGACCCTGCCGCTGTCGGTCATCGATGAATACGGAGAGATCACGCTTGCCCAACAGATCTCGCAGATTTCCGGCGTGGCCCAGGTGCTCGTCTATGGCGCGCAGAAATTCGCCGTCAGGGTGCAGGTGGATCCGGTGGCCGCTGCCGCGCGCAACATCTCGCTCGAGGACGTTCGCTCGGTCGTCTCCAAGGCCAACTCCAATACTCCTGTCGGCACGCTCTACGGGCCCAAGCAGAGCGTGACGCTCACCGCGTCCGCCGCCATGACCAAAGCGGAGGAATACCGCAAGGTGGTGGTGGCCTACCGCAACGGCGCTCCGGTTTACCTCGAGGAGATCGCGCACGTCATCGACGGCGTGGAGAACGACAAGGTCGCCAGCTGGTTCAACGACAACCGCGCGATCGTACTCGCCATCCAACGCCAGCCCGACGCCAATACGGTCGCAGTCGTGGATGCGATCCGCAGCCGGTTGCCGCAATACCGGGCCGTCGTGCCACCCTCGATCCGCATGGAGATCCTCAACGATCGCTCGATCTCCATCCGCGAGTCGGTCGCCGACGTGCAGCAAACGCTTGCGATCGCGATCTGCCTCGTAGTGATGGTCATCTTTCTGTTTCTGCGCAAGGTGTCCGCCACCATTATCCCTGCCCTGGCGGTTCCGGTCTCTCTGATCGGCACCTGTGCCGCGATGTACGTGTTCGGATTCTCGATCAACAACATGACGCTGCTCGCATTGACCCTGTCTGTCGGGTTCGTGGTCGATGACGCGATCGTAATGCTCGAGAACATCGTGAGGCACATCGAGGGCGGCATGCGGCCTTTCGAAGCCGCGCTCAAAGGCGCGCGCGAGATCGGCTTCACGATCGTTTCCATCACCTTCTCGCTCATTGCCGTGTTTATTCCGGTTCTTCTGATGGGCGGGATGGTTGGGCGGGTCTTCCGTGAATTTGCGGTGAGCGTCTCGGTTGCGATCATCGTGTCCGGGTTTGTTTCGCTCACTCTCACGCCAATGTTGTGCGCCCGGGTACTGCACGAGCACCGTGAGGATGAAAAAGAGAACGTCGTCTTGCGAGTATTCGAGGCGATGTTCAGGGCGTGGCTGCGCGGATACGAATGGTCGCTCAATAAGGTCCTGGCCTACAAGTTCGTCATGCTGCTGATTACCTTCGCCACGCTGGGAGCGACCATTTGGCTCTACATCATCATTCCGAAAGGCTTCTTTCCAACGGAAGACACGGGCTTCATTGCCGCTTCGACCGAAGCGTCCTCGGACGTGTCATTCGTGCAAATGGGCGTGCTGCAGCGTCAGGTGGCCGCCATCCTTCGCGCCGACAAAGCCGTTGACTACGTGAATTCGACCATCGGAGCGGGTGGTCCGAATCCTACCCTGAACATCGGGCGCATGTTCATCGCGCTCAAGCCCAGGAAAGAGCGTCACGAAAGCGCGACCGCGGTGATCCAGCGCCTTCGCACTGACGCCAACAGCGTTCCCGGGATGGCGGTGTATTTCCAGAACGTTCAGAACATCAACATTACGGGTCGAATTACCAAGAGCGAGTACCAGTATACCCTCCAGTCCAGCGATACAGACCTGTTGTACAAAGTCGCGCCGGAGATGCGGGACAAGGTTGCCAAGATCGAGGGACTGCGGGACGTCACGACCGATCTCTACATCAAAAATCCACAGATGACGGTCGAGGTGGATCGCGAGAAGGCGGCAGTCTACGGCATCACCATCGACCAGATCCGGCAGGAGCTTTTCGACGCCTTTGGCGCCCGGCAAGTGGGCACGATATATACTGCCACCAACGACTATCAGATCATTCTCGAAAGTCAGCCCAGGTTCCAGGTCGACCCGACGCAGCTGCAGAATATCTACGTCAAGACGAATTTGGCGGGAGTCGGCATTGGTTCTGGACCGGGCGCGGGCGTGAGTGGAAACGGCGTGCCGTCAGGGCAGTCGATTGCGCTCTCCGCCGTAACCCGCCTGGTGCCTGAGGTAGGCCCGCTGCAGGTCAATCATCAGGGCAACCAGCCGGCGGTGACCATATCGTTCAACCTGGCGCCGGGCTATTCGCTCGGGCAAGCCGTCGATGCGATCCGGGAGATCGAGCGCGAGGCGCGCCTGCCGATCACGGTGAGCACCGGGTTTCAAGGCTCGGCGCAGGTGTTTCAGGACTCGCTCAAGGGCCAGGGCCTGCTCGTGCTGGCGGCGGTCTTCGCCGCTTATGTCGTCCTTGGCGTGCTGTACGAGAGCTTCATCCACCCGATCACCATCATTTCCGGACTGCCGTCCGCGGGTGTCGGCGCGCTGCTTGTGCTCATGCTGTTCAAGATGGATCTTTCCGTCATTGCCATGATCGGCATCGTGATGCTGGTCGGGATCGTGAAAAAGAATGCGATCATGATGATCGATTTCGCCATCGAGCGGCGGCGCGTGGGACTTTCTGCACAGGCTGCGATCCGCGAGGCCGCGCTGCTGCGCTTCCGTCCCATCATGATGACGACCTTTGCCGCGATTTTCGGCACACTGCCCATCGCGCTCGGTTCCGGTGCCGGTGCCGAGCTGCGTCAGCCGCTGGGAGTTGCCGTGGTCGGCGGACTCCTGGTCTCTCAGCTGCTGACCCTCTACATCACCCCGGTCATCTACATTTACCTCGATCGCATCGACCGCGTGCTCAAGCACCGACTCGAGCCACAGCTGCGAGAGGTGCCGGACCATCCGGAGAGGCCCACGGCGGTCGCCGCGGAATAACCTGGGTAGGGCGCTCCATAGGCGCAATGACGGTGGCTTACGCCGCAAAAGTCGGCTGTAGCAGCCGACTTTCTGCGGCTAACCCACCCGACGCATCTATGCGCGCTAGATCGAGAAGCTGGTGCCGCAGCCGCACGAGGCCGTGGCCTGCGGGTTGATGACGCGAAAAGACGCACCGATGAGGTCGTCGACGAAATCGATCTCAGAACCCTTGAGATATCCAATGGATACCTGATCTATCAGTACGGTCGCTCCATCGCGCACGACTGCGATGTCGTCAGCGGCCCGCTCTCGATCGATCTCGAACTTGTATTGAAACCCCGAGCAGCCCCCCCCTTCCACGCTTACCCGCAACCCCGCACCTGGCGCCTCCCGGCGCAAAATCTCGCCGATCCGGCGCGCCGCGCGTTCGCTGACAGTGACATGCTCCATAGTAAATCCGTGGGTTGCAATAGGGCTAGGCCAATAGGTAAGTGCGAGCAGCCCTTCGGTCAATTGGATGCTCGGCATGGTAGTTGCGGCGCCAGCCTCACGGGCCGCGTATGCGTCCGATCCGGACAGGAGCCGCGGTCGGCTGCGTCCCGAGCCGGCAAGTCCCACGCGCAATGTATTCCGCCGGGATTGCGATCGGATCATCCATTCCACGGCGTTTCGTCGGCTCGCCTACAAGACGCAAGTGTTCGTGTTTCACGAAGGCGACCACTTTCGCACCAGGCTGACGCATACGCTCGAGGTCACGCAAATTGCCCGGTCCCTGGCACGGGCGCTCGGACTCGACGAGGATCTCGCGGAAGCGCTGGCGCTGGCTCACGACCTTGGCCATCCGCCCTTTGGTCATGCCGGTGAGCGCGCGCTGCATCGATGCCTCGCGGATTGCGGAGGATTCGATCACAATGCCCAGTCTCTGCGCGTAGTCACTGCGCTCGAGCGGCCTTACCCCGGGTTCGATGGATTAAATCTTTCCTGGGAGACGCTCGAAGGCCTGGTGAAGCATAACGGACCGCTTGTTTTGCGCGACGGGGGTCTCGCTCCGCGTTACCACGAGCGCGGCATTCCGCCGGCGATCGAAGATTACGTCAAGGTCCACGATCTGAAGCTTTGCACCTTTGCGGGTCTCGAGGCGCAGATTGCGGCCATTGCCGATGATATCGCGTACAATGCCCATGACATCGATGATGGTCTGCGCGCGCACTTTTTCCGCATCGAGGAGCTCGCCGCCATACCTTTGCTCAGCGAGATTCTCCAGGAGTTAAAGGCGCAGTACGGGCAAGTAGATTCCGCCCGACTCACCCATGAGCTCCTGCGTCGGATGATCACCACGATGATCGAGGATGTGATCGCTGCAACGCGCCGCCGCTTGAATGCGCTCTCGGCAGCTTCCGCCGATGCGATCCGAGAAGCCGACGGCCCGATTGGCGCGTTTTCCAGCTCGATGGCCGAGGCGGATCGCGACATCAAGGTTTTTTTGTCTCCGCGCCTCTATCGGCATGCGCGCATCGTGCGGATAATGATCGACGCCGAGCAGGTGGTTACCGACCTGTTCCGCCGCTACGCCCGCGATCCTGCCGACCTCCCAGCCGAGTGGGCGCAAGACGGCGCGATCGGCGAGCCTTGGCGTCTGCGCCGCATTGCTGATTTCATCGCGGGCATGACTGATCGTTACGCGCTCATCGAGCATGCAAGGCTTTTTGACTCGACGCCGGAATTGCGTTAGGCGCCGCGCAATCAACCTACACGCACCGTCATGCCCGGTCT
>DATBYX010000603.1:0-5113 GCA_036513475.1 Xanthobacteraceae bacterium
CCTCGCCGTTCTGTTCGCATCAAATATGAGCCGGTCACGCTGAAGATCAAGGGCCTCCATCGTCGCAATGCTGCACGGCAATCCGCTCCGCGTCGGCGGCATCGTCCGGCGTGTTGATGTTGAAGAACGGATCGACCGGCACGGCCGGCCAGTCCGCAACCGCCACTCCGTGGCGCGCGGTCCAGGCCTCGATCTTGCGCAGCCCTTCGGCAACAAGCGCGTGGCGCAGATCGCCGCGCAATGCAACCGGCCACAACCCAACGACCGGATGGCGCCATTCTCCCGAGCGCGCGCAGGCAAGCGGCTCAGCTTCGCGCGAGCGCGCTGCGGAGAGTCGCGCCACAAGGTCGTCCGGCAGGAAGGGGCAGTCGCCGGGCACGGTCACGATGTCAGCAACATCAGGCGCCTCCCTCGCCGCCCAATCGAGACCGGCGAGTATGCCGGCGAGCGGTCCCGCAAAATCGGGAACGCTGTCGGGAATGACTGCCAGCCCCGTGTCCGCGAAGCGCGCGGGATCGCCATTGGCATTGAGGCTGAGCGCCGCGCATTGCGGCTTCAGCCGCGCCAGCACGCGCTCGAGGATGGTTCGACCGCCGATCCGCAGCCGCGCCTTGTCGCCGCCGCCCATGCGACGCGCGAGCCCGCCAGCGAGCACCACGCCCAGCGGCTTTCCCGTCATTTACTCATCGTGCACAGCGGCCTTGCGCCGGTGCTTGGCGCTCTCCTCCTCGACATAGCGCAGGTCCTGGTCGAAGACGATGCGATCCTCCCCCGCGAGCGCAACAAAACGCTTGCCCCGGGCGCGCCCTACGAGCGTGAGATTGGCCTTGCGCGCAAGCTCGACGCCCCAGGCCGTGAAACCGGAGCGCGAGATCAGGATCGGGATTCCCATGCGCACGGTCTTGATCACCATCTCGGAGGTGAGCCGGCCCGTGGTGTAGAAGATCTTGTCGTGCGCCGGCACGCGGTGCTTGAACATGTAACCCGCGATCTTATCGACCGCATTGTGGCGCCCGACATCTTCCATGTAGAGGAGCGGCCTGTCCTCCTGCGCGAGCACGCAGCCGTGGATGGCCCCGGCTTCAAGATAGAGGGAAGGAGTGGTGTTGATCTTGTTGGTGAGGGCATAAAGCCAGGACGTGCGCAGCTCGGCCTGTGGCAGCTTGACTTCTTCCAGCGCCTCCATCAGGTCGCCGAACACCGTGCCCTGCGCGCAGCCTGAGGTCTGCACCTTCTTCCTGAGCTTCTTCTCATAGTTGGTCTTGCGCCGGGTGCGCACTACCACCACCGCCAGCTCCTCGTCGTAATCGACCGCGGTGACGACATCATCCGGCAGCAGCATGTGCTGGTTGAGCAGATAGCCGACCGCGAGATATTCGGGATAATCACTGATGGTCATCGCGGTCACGATCTCCTGGCCGTTGAGAAAGATCGTGAGCGCGCGCTCGACCGTCACGCGCGTGGCAATGCGCGCGCCGGTCTGATCGACCCCTTCGACGCGCTCGGTCAAGCGCGGGTCGGATGGGTCGGGGCGAACGAGATAATCGTCGTGCTGCTGCATGCGGCTAATGTAGGAGACGCGGGGCTTGGCGGGAAGCGCGTCGACAAAGGCCGCGGAGCCGAAAGTTCGTAGGGGCGAGGCATGCCTCGCCCTCTTGCAGCATACGGCGGTGGATGGAGGGCGACCCGAATGGGTCGCCCCTACGAAGGTCCTCGCTCGGTTCGCAGGGGCCACTCGCCGGTTAAACCGCGAGCGTTTTTGGTGCCCCGTATTGCCTCGCCCCTACGAGATGCTCGGGTGCGGCACTGTTCTTGCTTTACAGTACTCAAGGCGCATCCTTAACTGCGGGCTTCCGCAAGGACATGCCAGTCGTGGACTATCTCGTCATCGACCGACTCAGCAAGCGATTCAACGCGCACGGTCAGGCGGCCTGCAGGGATATCTCCTTCAGCGTCGGCGAGCGGGAATTCGTTGCCCTGATTGGCCCGTCAGGATGCGGCAAGTCCACCCTTCTGCACATTGCCGCAGGGCTGTCATCGGCAAGCTCCGGCGCCGTGCTGTTCAAGGGCGAGGCGGTAGCCGCACCGCAGCCCGACATGATGTATATATTTCAACAGTACAACAAATCGATCTTTCCCTGGAAATCGGTCATCGACAACGTCTGTCTCGGCGTGAAATACCGCTCGAAGCTGCCGCGCCAGGAGATCGAAAAGCTCGGCCGCGAGCAGCTCAAGCTCGTCGGTCTCGATCGTTACGCCGCCTACCTTCCCTACCAGCTCTCCGGCGGAATGCAGCAGCGCGTTGCCATCGCCCGCGCGCTGGCGAGGCGTCCGGAGATGCTGCTGATGGACGAGCCTTTCAGCGCCATCGACGCCATGATGCGGGTCGAGCTCCAGGATCTGCTGCTGTGGCTGTGGCAGGAAATCGGGCTCACCATCCTGTTCGTCACGCACGATCTGGACGAGGCGCTCTATCTCGCGCAACGCGTCGTGGTGCTGAGCGCCTCGCCGGGCACGGTAGCAAAAATCGTCGAGGTGCCGCTTGCTTATCCGCGCAGCCAGGTGGGGACCCGTCGCGAGCCGGTCTATCTCGAGTTGCGCGCGCAGCTCTATCGTTTGATGGTGGAGCAGGTCGTCGCCGGCCGCGCGGAGGTATCGTGAGCAATCGCATAGTGCACTGGCTCGAAAGCTCGCGCGTATCAGGCGTGCTCCTGATTCTTCTGCTCCTTTGCTTCTGGCAATTCTCGGCGCTCTACATGCTTGATACGCCGACGTGGCCGCCGGTCACCCGCATCCTTTCCGCGTGGTACGAGAACGTCGCAGACGGCACCCTGATCAAGCATCTCCTGGCAACGTTGTGGCGGCAGATGCTCGGCTACTCGCTGGCGGTACTCTTGGGCGTGACGCTCGGCGTGCTGATGGGCTACTATCGCATCCTCAACAATCTCTTCGAGCCGCTGGTCGAAATCTTCCGGCCGATTCCCGGCCCGGCCTATCTGCCGGTTCTGATACTATTTGTCGGCATCGGACACGAGATGAAGGTGGTGTTGATCATGATTGCGTCGCTCTTTCCCATCCTGCTCAACACCTATGGCGGGGTGCGTGCGATCGACCCGGTGCAGCTCGACACCGCGCGCACGCTCGGGCTCACCACCCCACAAGCCATCCGCGAGGTCGTCTTACCAGCTGCGAGCCCGCAGATCTTCACCGGGATGCGGATCAGTCTCGCCATCTCGCTCATTCTGGCGATTCTGTCGGAGATGATCGTTTCCACCGACGGGCTGGGCTATTTCACGCTGCTCGCGGAGCGCACCTTCAAGGTGCCGGAAATGTACGCGGGTATCTTTACGCTCGCGATTTTCGGGTACACGCTCAATCGCCTGTTTCTGCTCGGCGAATCGAAGCTCATCCGCTGGCATCAGGAAAGCAGCTGGAGGCGGTAGGCAGTATCCATTAGGATTGATGCACAGTGGCGCCACAGACTCGGACCGCTCCCTCTCCCCGCCCTTGGGGCGGGGAGAGCGAGCAGGCCGAGTTCGTTGCTCGTCCGTAATTTTATCTGGCCGTATTAGGCTGCCGTAAAGGAGAGTCCCATGATGCGTTTGTTGCAAGGCTGCTGCGCGGTGTTAATCGCTGCGCTCTCGCCCGGGTGGGTCCCACAGGCAAGCGCGCAGCCAAAGCCCGCACCGGCTGTGCTGCGCGTCGCCTATATCCCCATTGCAAACTACACGGCCCTCCTGGTCGCGCGCGACAAGGGCTATTTCGCCGAAGAAAACCTGTCGGTTACCTGGTCGCCGGTGGCGCAAGGGGCGGTGGCGGTCGAGGCGGTCTTCGGCGGCAGTGTCGAGATCGGCGGCAGCGCCATCTTCGAGACCATGGTGGCGCGCGGCAACGGGCTCGATCTCCTGTTTCTCGCCGGCGCCACCCACATCAGGTCAGAGCCTCCGGACAACAACGCCTTGCTGGTGCGCACCGAGGATGCCATTCGCGCACCGGCCGACCTCGTCGGCAAAAGGGTTTCCGCCGGCCTGATCAACAGCGTCAACTACGTCCACATGGTGGAATGGCTGCAGAAGAAAGGCGTCGATCACAACAAGGTCGAGTTCCTGGAAGTTCCGTTCCCGCAAATGGCCGACGCATTGTTCCAGAAACGGCTGGATGCGGTCTGGAACGTCGAGCCGTTCGTCACCTTCATGACCAAGTCCGGCAAGGCGCGCGTGCTCGCCTATCCCTTCATCGACAACATTCCCGGGATGGACATTGCCAACTACATGGCCAAGGAGAGCTGGATCAAGGCCAATACCGATGTCGCGCGTCGCTTCAAACGTGCCATCGATCGTGCCACCACCCACCTCGCGACCACGTCGAAGGAGGAGCGGGACGACTGGGTCGCGAAATTCACCGGCATGAAGCTCGATATCGTGAAGGACGTGACCTTGCCGGTGTACTCGACCGAGTTCAACGTGCCCAGCCTGCAAGCCAATCTCGACCTGGGCGTACGCTACAAAATGATGAAGCCGTTCGACGTCAAGTCGATGATCTGGAATCCATGAGGAGTGTCACCATGCTGAGAACCCTCGCCGAAAAGGTTCACCCGGAGAATTGCGCCATCCTCATCGTCGACGTGCAGAACGACTTCTGTGCCGAAGGCGGCGCAATGCATCGCGAAGGCCGCGATCTGTCTTTGGTCAAAGCAATGGTGCCGCGCCTCGCCAACCTGGTCGATGCGGCGCGACGCGCGAAGGTGCGCTGCATCTGGATCCGCAACGTCTACAACACCGCGCCGAACTGGTATCTCTCCGAGGTATGGCTGGAGCACGCGCAGCGGCGGCGCCGGGGCGCTTATCTCACCATCCCGGTCTGCGAGCCGAACGCGTGGAACGGTGATTTCTTTCAGATCAAGCCGTCGCCGGACGAGGCGATCGTGACCAAGCACCGTTACGGTGCGTTCGAAAGCTCCGACCTCGACCTGGTCTTGCGCTCCCAGGGGATCCGCACGGTGGTGATGACCGGCGTCGCCACCAATGTGTGCGTCGAGACAACGGCAAGGCAGGCATTCCTGCGGGACTACTATGTCGTCTTCACCAGCGACTGCACCGCGACCTACGATCAA
>DATBYX010000604.1:0-4999 GCA_036513475.1 Xanthobacteraceae bacterium
TAGAACAGGGGCGGGACCACACCGACCTGAAAAGGCCCAAGGAACACCGTCCCATCGACAAAGCGGATCGGCAGGCCGGTGGCAGGCTTGCCGTCGAGCTCGGCGCGCTGGCCAAGGGCGGCAGCAATGCCGGGTGCCGCGCTCTGGCGCGCCATTCCGCCCAGCCCGGGAAGGAGCCGATCAAGAGCGTTCAGCGCGGCACCGACTTGCCCTTGAGATGCAAGGCGCTCCAGGTTGAATACCCGCAGGACATCTTCAATCCCTATCACGGTGACCTGGAGATTGCCGTTGAGCCGCCCTTCCCGTGTAAGTCTCAGAGTGCCTGCGCCTTCCGCTACGATGGTACCCTGCTCGATCCGCGCCTTGATGATCTCGATTTCGCCGTTGTGCGCCTGCCATTCCTTCAGCCGTTGGGGCCAAGGCATGGCCGAAAAGTCATCAAGGCCATGGATTACGCTGGTGACGTCCGCATTGATCGGCGTCGCGGCAATGGGGTGCACCTTTTCCGCGGTTGCGTGCTTGACCTGCAATACCGCTTCGATCCCCGGATCAGCGGCTCGCGACCCGGCTTGACGCCCATGGAGTTCAAAATGCTGTGCCTTGAAGGTGGGATCGGCGTTGCCGGTTCCTGAATCGCGTATCGAGAGAGCCTCAAGGGCAAGCGATACCCGCTCGACTTGTGAGGGCAAGCGTCCGCGCACACTGGCGCGACCCACGTCCCAATCGAGGATAAATTCGTTCCGACCGCTCTGCTGTGAAACGTTGAGCGGCCCTTTGAACTCGCCGATGAGCAGACGAGGGTCATAGACCTGCACCACGGCCAGCACGGACGGCAGATCAAGCCGCATCGTCGGGGTGCCTTGCAGCTCAAAGTTCCCGTCTGCGCACCGCACCTCGATACGGAAGGGATAACCTCCAACCGAAAGGGATGCGCAGTCCTGTCGGCGCCCGGCTTGGCGTTCGCGCTCGCGCCAGCTAGCAATCTCGGTCTTGGCTTGGGCGGCTGCGTAAAACCAGAACCCGGTCCATGCGACGGCGAGCGCCACGACCAAGCCGAGCACGAGAAACAGCGGCCAGCGCCGGGAGCGGGAAGGCCGAGTAAAGGGATTGGACATGTGCGATGCTCTTGTCTGATGCTTTTGGGCTGACGATGTCGCGCTCCAGCGCCCTCAGGGCATCATCTCAAGCCCGCCTATTGCGGCGATTTCATAGAGCTGGGACGATTTTTCTCCGAATCGCCATGCCGCTCCATGCTCTGGGTGAGCGTCCTCCTTTTGCAGCCGCGCCAGATGTCCTGGTCAGCGCCCGCACCACATTTTATGGATAGCCATGGACCCCGATCCCGCTCATTCGCATGAAGACCTTTGGGTCTTTGCCTACGGCTCGCTCATGTGGCGCCCGGAGTTTCCGTTTCTCGAGCGCCTTCCGGCTCGGCTCCTCGGAGCCCATCGGGCACTGTGTGTTTATTCCTTCGTCCATCGCGGCACTGCGGAGCGGCCCGGGCTCGTGCTGGGGCTCGATCGCGGCGGGGCTTGCCGTGGAGTTGCTTATCGGGTGAGCGCACAGGAACGGATGTCCACCCTGAAGTATTTGCGCAGACGCGAGCAGGTGACATCAGTGTATCGGGAAGTGGTTCGGCCCGTGTGGCTGGAAGGTCCGGCCGAGCATAGGGTGCCGGCACTATGCTACATCGTAGACCGTGGCCATCCGCAATATGCGGGGCAGCTTTCGCTGGACGACCAATTGCACCACGTCCGCCAGGGACATGGTATGTCGGGAGCGAACCGCGACTATGTCGTTGCAACCGTCGCGGCACTGGAGCAACTGGGCTACCGGGATGCGCAACTGCACCGGCTGGCGCAGCTGCTCGGGTCGCAGGGACAGCCGAGCGGATCCCACCCGTATGCTAGCGCGATGGCGCAGGCGGGGGATGGATTATCGTCCCCCGTTGCCCGGGACTGATACCGGCAGCCGCAAGGTCCTGCTCACCTTCTTTTAGCAAACGCGCGGTCGCGTTTTCGATTGCGGCCTGAAGACGTTCGAAAAAAACCGTCTTGTCCAGTCCTGCCGGGATCGGATCCAGCACCTCGACCCGGATGGTGCCGGGCCGGCGTCGCATGGATCGGCGCGGCCAGAACAATCCGGAATTGAGCGCAATAGGCAGGCAAGCGACCCCGGCTTCCAGGTAGAGATGAGCCACCCCCTGCTTGTAGCGCGGCTCGGCTCCGGCAGCCCGACGCGTGCCCTCGGGGAAAATGATGACTTGGCGATTGCGCGCCAGCTCTCGTCGTACGCAAGCATTCATTTCGGGGAGCGCCTGCGACCCCCTGCCGCGGTCGACGGCAATCATGCCGGCCTTCCATGTGTACCAGCCAAAAAACGGGATCCACATCAGCTCGCGTTTCATGATGTAGGCCGGGTCGGCAAAGAGCGGCACCAGCGCAAACGTTTCCCACAGCGACTGATGCTTGCAGGCGACGATGAGTGGTCCGGGGGGAATTTTTTCTAGCCCGCGAAACTCGGCGGTGATGCCGCAGATCGCGCACAGCAACCATGAATTGATACGCGCCCACAATCTGGCAACGCTCAGAATAGCCGTACGCGGCATCAACAGCGTAGGCAGCGCCGCGACAAGCAGGCCAAGTAGATTCAAATAAAACAGAAGGTTGAAAATGACGGAACGAAGGATAAGCACGAAATCCACCTGTCCGAAAAATTTCCCTGAACCATCGCGCCGCTCTCGCGGTTCAGATCAGCTCCGCCGCTCCCGCAGTGGGATTTATTCCCATGCGTACCCTGGCAGCAATCAGTTTGACGTATTCGAAAAGCAGGAGCCGTGCCCTCGTGCTGCTCGCCCACCACGGCTCGGCGCGTTGCCGCTCGGGGATGACCGGGAATGGCAGCAGCGTCATCTCGGGCATCTGGTGCGCGATCTCGGCCAGCGCTCGCGGCATGTGGTAGTAGGAGGTGACGACGATCAGGGAATGGAAGCCGCGTTGCTCCGACCATCGTTTGATCTCGATCGCGTTTCCCAAGGTGTTGACCGAACGATCGAAGTCCACGCAGCACCGTACCCATTTCCCGAATTCCGGATTGAGCCGGGAAATCTCATGCGGATTGGTCGCACGATTGACGCCGCTTATCAGCAGCCGTCGTCCATGGCCGGCCGCCAACAGCTCAATGGCATCGGCAATGCGGGAGGCCCCTCCAGTGAGAGCGACGATGCCGTCCGCATCCCGGTTGAGCTGGACTTCACTGGCAGGAACGCGGCAGACGAACCAGGCAAAGCCGCCCGCCAGCGCCAGCGCCGTCAAGGCGCCGAGCAGGAGTCCGGATCTGCCAAGCCACCACAGCAAGCGCCACGGCGCGCCACCCTCTCGCGGCCGAGGCGTCATTCTGCCGTCATCGCAATCGGTATCAGAGGTCATCCGCGTTTTTCAGCTTGCGGACCGTGAGCATAGAAGTCGGCGCGCCGGTGGCAAGATGCGGCCCCGAGTTGCGAAACTGATTTCCCGCCTGCGTCATCGGCCGTATACGGCTGGCCCAAGGGATTTATTGAACCGCTTCGATGGTGGCGCTGACGGTGCGGCGACAGGCAATCGCCGTCGTCCCGGCGACCAAGCCGATCTGCGCAAGCATGGCCAAGTAACCGAGAGCCCCGAGCGAGAAAGTTCCGAACATAGCCGCAAACTGATCGCCTGCGGCCGTTCCTGAAAACCAGCCGCTGGCAAGGTCGGCAAACGCAAACAGCGCGATCGCGATGCCGCCTCCGAGCAAGCCGCCCCGAAGCCCCAATTGGAGGAAATGCTGCTGGAAATGCGCTGCGATGAAATTATCCTTTGCCCCGATGAGATGCAGCACCTCGATCACCGGCTGATTGGTCACCATGGCCGCGCGCGTCGCAAACGTCACCGAAAGCATGGTCGCCAGGAGGACAAGAAAGAGCACAGCGATGCCGACAAGCAGCGCTGCGCCGGACATGGCGCGCATGCGCGCGACAAAGCTGCGGTGGTCATCCAGGCTTACCCCCGCCACCTGCTCCTCGAGGGACTGACGCAGCACGCTGAGATCGGGGGCTGCCCCAGGTGCAATCCGCAGCACGATCAGACGGGGTATGGGGAGATCATTGAATTGCAGCCCGCTCCCCAACCAGGGTTCGAGCAGGTGTACCGTTTCGTCCTTCGAGTAGGGTCTCACCTCCGCGATCCCCGGAAAGGCGCGCGCGATTGCAACCGTCTTGCCGACCTCGGCCTCCATGTCCTGGCCGCTTACTGCGCGCACCTGGAGCGTGAGCTCACGTGCAACGTCCGCCTGCCATTGGTCCGCCGCAGATCGTACCAGCACCACCGCGCCCGTTGTCAGAGAAGCGAGGAAGGTCATGATCGCGACAACGCCCATGAGCGCCCTCCCTGCGATCGTCGCGCGCGGCACGATGGGGGCCGGCCGACGCGCAGAGTCGATCGGTGGGGCCGGGCTATCGACCGGCGATGCCCCGCTCTGCAGCGTTACGGAACTAGTCGTAGACATGCAGGCGACCATCATGCAGGACGAGGCGACGCGCATCGAACCGGTCCATGAGACCGATGTCGTGCGTCGCGATGATCACTGACGTCCCCGATTTATGGAGCTCGACGAACAGGCGCAGCAACCGCTGTGCCAGGTTGGGATCCACGTTGCCGGTAGGCTCATCGGCGAGCAGGAGCTGCGGCCTCGCAATCACGGCCCGTGCAATGGCAGCCCGCTGTTTCTCTCCGCCGGACAGCACGGCAGGCAGCGCCCATATTCGATCACCCAATCCCACCCATTTGAGCAGCTCAAGCACCTCCTCGCGATAGCTCTGCTCCTCCTGCCCCATGACCCGCAAGGGCAATGCCACGTTCTCAAACGTGCTCATGTGATCAAGCAGGCGAAAATCCTGAAATACGATCCCGATGCGCCGCCTCAGGGTTGAAAGCGCATCCTTGCTTAGGGTGGCAACATCATGACCAAATATCGTCAC
>DATBYX010000605.1:0-2773 GCA_036513475.1 Xanthobacteraceae bacterium
TAGTTCCGCTGGTGATCGTCACTGATCGTGGTGATCAAGCTACGCGATCAGGCTGATGCTTTGGGATGCAGATGATGGGGATCGCAGGGCGGCCGTCTTAGACCACTCATTCCTGCATTCAGTCATCGTCCAGGGCTGGAGTCGTCGCGATGAATGCGAAGATAGCATTCCTTGCATCCGTGGCGGTGTGCGGAAGTGCGACAGCGGAACCGGGAAAGTACGCACACCCTGAGTTGAGATTAGCGGCCGAGAGGACCGGGCTCCGCGATGCCGAGCACGGACACGTCGCGGGAGCCTTTGTCAGTCGCCGGCAATGATAAACGGCCGCTGCCGAATGCAGGGCGGAACATCTCCGGGCGCTCCGATGGGAAATAAAAACGCCTTCAAGCACGGACGCTATACGGCCGACGCCATCGCTTTCCGCCGATTTATCGCGGAGTTGATCCGCAACGCGCGGCAAGTCTGCACCCGGAGGAACCGGACATGCGAGCGTTCGTCAGGGATTCGAGTTTTGCCGAGTAGGCCCGGGGAATTTCACCCCGAGCCTCTCACAGAACCGGACTTGACTCTCTCGCGTCATCCGGCTCGTGCCACCGCGCGAAGGCTGCCGCCTTCCATTGGACATCGGGTTCCTCCCGTTGCCGGTTGACCCGAGCCAAATGGCGATGACCCGCTCCCTTTGCCCCACGGGCATTACCCCGCTTCAACGCTATAAAGAAACAACCTCCTCCGCGGGCCCTCCGTTAGCTGGTTCGGGGTGTGAGTGCCACATCGTAGCCAAGGTCAGCCAAACGTTTAATCAGGCGGTTGGTCTGCTGGCATTTGGATCGGTTCTGAAAGTGATTGGAGCCGAGGACCTGATACAGGTTTCCATCCTTGAGCATGTGATAGATTGCGGTGAGGATGGAAGCAGCGACCGGACTGTAGCAAGTCGTCGGCGGACGACGTTACAGATCGGATAGATAGCGTGCAATCGCATCCTGCTCGTTGTCGGCCAGCATTTGCATGAGTTTCGGCATATCGCCGTTATTCGTCCGTTCTTTGGCGGCAAAACTGCGCATCGACGTGACGAGGTATTCGTAGCTGAGACCCGCCAGGCGCGGCGCTGGCGGTCCACCCTGAAAATTCGGCTGATGGCATGGCTGGCACTGGGTTATACCCTTGGGCGGCGGGGTGGACGTGGAGGCAGCGTTTAGTGCCGGCCAGGTTTTGGCCGCGAAATAGGACGCGATCTTGCGAAGGTCCTCCTCCGCAAGGCTTTGGGCGATTGGCGACATGATCGGGTTATCGCGTTCGCCATTCCTGTAGTCGCGCATCTGCTTGAAGAGATAGCTCCGCTCCTGGCCCCAAATGATCGGGACAGTATTGGGGTCGGCGGGCACGCCATTTTGGCCGTGACAAGCAGCGCAGAGCTGCGCCTTGGCCTCGATGTCGTCGGCAGCAGGCACCGGCCCGGCAACAACCGCAAGACCAATCCCAGCACCGAAAAGCGTTGGAAACAGACGTGTACCCATGGCGTTACTCCTCCCCGCCGTGTGTGCGAACGGTGCCGACTTTACAGGAGTATCCAGAGATCGGGACCTCGGAGCAATCCGACCGCAAGGGTGCCCCTGTGGCCAATAATATCGAGACGGAAGGCGAGGATTGGGCTTGAATCACCCCCCGAGCAGAGTCACGATGCCCGCCCGCCGCTTGTCCTTGGAATCAATTGTCGGTTGAAGTCGAGCTTAAAGTCAGCCAACGTTCATCGGATGGAAACTATGCGAAGCAAACTGATGTTGACGATCACCGCCGGTGCCGCGGCACTGCTGTTCACTCTCGAAGGTCAACCAGTTTGGGCGCAAGATGAGCCGGCGCTGGCTGGCACCGTCAGCTCTGAAGCTGAAGGAAATATGGAGGGGTCGTCGTCACTGCGGCACAGCCCGGTTCAATCGTCCGGGTGAGCGTGACAACTGACGCGCAAGGACGCTACGCCTTTCCGCAGAACCGGCTCATCCCAGGCGAATATACGATCAGTATCCGCACGGTAGGCTACGACATCGATGCTCCGACCAAGGCGCTCGTGGAGGCCGAGAAGGCCACCACGACTGACATCAAGCTCAAGAAGACCAAGAACCTTGCCAGTCAGCTCACAAATGCCGAGTGGATGATGAGCATCCCCGGCACCGAAGAGGAAAAGGCGGCGCTGCTCAATTGTACCGGTTGCCACACGCTGGAACGCATCGTGCGCTCGACGCATGACTCCGACGAGTGGACGCACGTCATCTCCCGCATGATGGGCTACGGCGCGGTGAGTCAGCCGATCAAGCCGCAGCCCATGCTCGATAGAGCTCGTGCCGGCAAGCCGGAGGAATATCGCAAAATTGCGAACTATCTTGCCACAATAAATCTGAGCTCTATGGACCATTGGACATACGAGCTCAAGACGCTGCCGCGCCCGAAAGGTAGGGACACGCGCGCCGTCGTTACCGAATACGATATGGTACGGCCGACAACCGAACCGCATGACATCCTGGTCGATAAGGAAGGCAACGTCTGGTACACGGATTTCGGAGAGATGTTCATTGGCAAGTTCAATCCGAAGACGCTCCAGCTCACCGAATACCCGATCAAGAAATTCAAGGAAAACGCCCCAACCGGACTCCTGAGCATCGAGTTCGACCATACCGGGAAGATCTGGTTCGACACGATGTACCAAGGCGCGCTCGGCTGCTTGGACCCGAAGAGCGGCGAGATCACGTATTATCCGCTGCCACCCGAATACAACGACGAT
>DATBYX010000606.1:0-3564 GCA_036513475.1 Xanthobacteraceae bacterium
TAGAAAACGCGGGGGGCTTAAAACAATCGGGACGCAAATTGCACCAAAAAAGCGCCCCGGCGCGGGCCGGGGCGCGATTTCGATCCTACCAGGCGCGTGGGGCGCCGACGGTCACATCACGCGAACACGGAGTAATCGACCGGCCCGTTCGGCACGACATAACCGTAGCGCATGTTGGAGCGCGCCGGGCCTTCCTTCTCGTACTCGGCCTTCATCTGCGTGAGCCGGTCGCCTTTAAAGTCGAGCATGGCCTTCTTCGGGTTCACGTTGTAAAGCCGCGCATTGTTGCCGCCGAAGATCGCAGTCTTGACCGGACCGTCGGCCACGCCGAGCGGCGCAAAGCCGTACTTCTTCTGCATCGCCTCGGGGATCTCGACACGGCGCAACCCCTCGATCTGCCATTGCGGCGCGCCGGTCCACAGCGCATCCGTGCCCCAATTGACGTGGTCGGCGCCAAGACCCCTGATGAGAATTCCCATCAGCGCGGCGCACACGTTCGGCTCGGCGACGAGCGTGGTTGCGAATAGTTGGCCGACGTCGCCGTAGACGTTGCTCACCCCGTACTGCGCCGGGATGTCGGCGAGATCGCTGGTCCAGGAGATGCGTCCGGTGCGCTCGAACTCGGCGAGCGCCACCTTGGGATCGCCGCCGACGTGGCGGTAGGCCGAGTGGTAGATGATGAAATTGAGCTGTGGCCAGTCCTTGGCCGCCTGGCCGACGTCGGCCACATCGGCGAAGCCGCGCAGATTGGGGAATTCCTTCTCCACGCCCGGTGCAAACAGGCCCTTGTGAATGCAGACGTTCTTGATGCCGGCCTGCGCCATCTTCTCGTAGCCCTTGTAGGCGACTTTCTCGTCGTCCATGCGCCAGGGGTAGCGGCTGATGTCCTTATGCGTGTTGTCGCCGATCGTGTAGCCCTTGCAGGAATCCGGTTTGAGGGCGAGACCGGCGTCAAGCTTGTCGAGCCAGCCCGGCTGTCCCGGCGTGAAGATCATATGCGCCATCAGCCGTTTGTTGCCGACTGTCGCCGCATCCTTGTTAAGCTTCTCGCGCGCCTGCGCCATCATTTCGTTGGTCAAGAACCAGTCCTGCTCGATGTCGGACGGCGCCGAGGAGATCAGCGCGATCTTGGTGTCACTGTCGAGGAAGATTTCCTTGATGTAGTTATTGTATTTCAGGTCCTCGATCGTCTGCTCCTTCTCCGTCAACTGCTTGTTCCAGCCGGCCTTGCCGACGGCAATGCGCATGTTGAGGAAGGTCATGATACGCGTGTCGTCACGCAAGAAATGCGTGTGCATGTCCATGATGAACTGGTCCTTAAGCGCGTTGGCGCGCTCCTGGGCAATCGCCGGTGTTGCCGCTTCAGCCTTGCTCACGTCGAACAGCGGCCCGTAGACCTCGTTCATCGCCACGAATGACGCGGCCATGCCAGCCGCGCTCTGGAAGAAGCGGCGGCGGTCCATGCCATGCTTGCCGCCGAGATCATCCGCCATGGCGAGCAGGCGCGCTTCCACCTCGCGCTGCCGCTCGTTCTGCGGATCGGGATAAAACTCATCACTGGAGACGATCTGCGTTGGAATGGGCGTTTCGTGTTGCACCAATTCGGACGGCATCAGGTCACCAAGTTCCTTTTCTGTGAGTTGGCTGCTCATCGGAATCCTCCCTAAGGGGTCTGATCTCATCGTCGCCGGGCAGCGAACGCCAGACCTGTGGGTAGTCTAGCACGGGGTCATGCTGATTGTGATCGTGGCAAATGACGTCGGCGGAGAATCGTGGCGAGCTCGGTTGCGTCAGCGGGCCAAGCACGACAACCTTGTACAGTCGGTCCCTTTGCTGGATGTGGAAGTGTAGGGTCGAGGAAGACGGATGTCACAGCTCACCACCAAGACACGTGCGCAACTACGGAACGCCGCCTTTGCCTACGTAGACTCAAAGGGTCGACGACGCTTACCTATCCACGACGAGGCACACGTCCGTAATGCGCTCGCTCGCTTCAACCAGACGAGATTCGAGGACGATGCAGCGCGCGAGCGAGCGCGCAAGAGGCTACTGACCGCGGCCAAAAAGTACGGCATCGTGCCGATCGGATTCATCGCCGGACAGCTTGCGACCGAACGCCTAGAGGGCGCGTCCAGGGCGCGCGCTGGAGTGGTGCGCGGTCTGCCGAGCGGTCAGGTCACCCTGCTTCTGACCGATATCGAGGATTCTACCGGTCTAGTCCGCCTTCTGGGGGACAGGTACGCCAACCTCCTCGGTGACGTGCGTCGCCTCCTCCGCCGCGCTGTGCAACGGTCGGGGGGCAAGGAAGTCGACATTCGCGCGGACGAGCTATTCGCTGTCTTCAAGCGCCCGTCCGGTGCGCTCGCTGCTGCGCTGGCGATCCAGCGGAGGGTCGGCTTACGGTCATGGCCGGCCGGTGCCAAAGTACGGCTCAGGATCGGCATCCATACCGGTCGTACCACACTGACCGACGGCGGCTACGTGGGTCTGGCAGTGCACACTGCGGCCCGCATATGCTCTGCCGGTCACGGCGGTCAAGTCCTGCTCTCGAGCGACGCGGTACGAGCGGTCGAGGCATCGGCCCCTCGCAACGTCAGCTTTCGCAGCCTAGGCGCTCACCGGCTCCAGGGCTTGCCGGAGCCGCAGCCTCTCTTCCAGCTGGAGGCGCCAGACCTTCCGGGAAACTTCCCAGCACCTCGGACCACAAAAGGGTCATTCCAGCCTTTTGATGAACCAACGATCGGATGATGCCTCGTTTCTCACCTTCCGAGAGAGTATCCGACGCATGTCCGCAGCACCAGGTATTATCATCAAGAGGCGGCATAAACGGAGGGATGTGTCCCAGATGATGGAGCGCACGATCTCGGGCAAGCGCGTCAGCGTCAGTCCACTGTCGCTCGGCAGGGCGATTTTCGCCGGCGGCTTGGTGCCGGCTCGCTCGTATGTTTTGCGTTGTTGGAAAATTCCACTGCCAAGCCATCCTCGGCACGCCAGGTGACACGGCACCTATGGGCACGGCCATGAGGCGAAATGCGGAGGATGAACTCGTCCGGGATGGTGGCGGGTTCCACGCCGGCAATCTTGGCGCCACCATTTGAAAAGTTGCTTACAATACAGTGGCGGGCAAAGCGGCCATTACAGTCGTAGATCTTAGCCGGCGAGTTCCATTCGACCCGGAAGTTTTGTCGACGTTCACGCATGATTGCGGTTTCCCAGTAAATGGAATGTCACCCATTAAACTCGGCGACTTATGAGAAGACGCTTAATCGAAAACGGAAAATACCAGACAGTTCTACCACAAACTGATCATCTCATCCTCGCCGGACGAGTCTGCCCCGCTGGGAACCCTCACGCGCGCTTCGGCTTAAGCCGAGATGCTTTTGGATTGCGGCGACAACGGTCGGCTTGCACTCCCTGCCTGGGCTGAGAGGACTCGAACCTGCAGATGTCATTTCCACGATGTTTATTGCAGCTCAGGGGCGAAAGGTCTCAGGTCCCACAATGTTCGGTGAAACCAAAAACAATTCGGCCAGCATTTCAGTGACTTACAGAAAATGACGTTTG
>DATBYX010000607.1:0-2538 GCA_036513475.1 Xanthobacteraceae bacterium
GGCTATTTCATCTGGCGTGGCGCGCCCAACGAGTCCGATCTCCATCCGCACACGCGCGAAAGCATTTTCCCGTATTTCACTTTTTATCTGCCAGAGCAGCAGCAGGTGATCGGATATCCGATAGCGGGACTGAACAACGACCTGCGGCCGGGCCACCGGCGTTACAACTTCATTTGGTATCGCGTCGGCAACGCCGAGGCGTTACGCCGGATGTGCGTCGACGAGAGCGGCGAACAGCACGCATACTCGGTTCCCCCGCCGCTGATCCGCAGAGACCTGATCGAGCAGATGCGCGCCGACGCCGAGGAGATCATGCCGCCGCAGTTCCTCGACTGCCTGCGCAACACGCGCCCGTTCTTCACGCCAATCTACGATTTCTCCACCCCGCAGCTGATCTTCGGGCGCGTTGCGCTCGTCGGCGATGCCGCGTCATCGGCACGGCCGCATATGGGGTTCGGCATGGCCAAGGCCGGCGGCGATGCGCAAGCGCTCGCGCAGGCGCTCGGCACTCATGATGACATCGATGGCGGGCTGGCCGATTACGACCGGATCCGTCAGCCGATCGGGGAGCGCATCATGCTGCACGGGCGCAAATTGGGAACCCATCTCGGCGTGAACTTGCAAACAGACGAAGAGCGCGCGATGTGGCGCTTGTTGCAGGATCACCGGGCCATGATGGACCGGATCGCGGTGCCGAACTTTCTGGCTTCCACATGACTACCACATCCATGCGCCCAGCCGGCCCAACCGCGCCCAGGTAATCCAGTCCGCCGACGTATTCGTCGATGCCGCAGGCCTGATCTACAGTACTGACTAAACGGGGGTCTATATATTCTATATATTATGGAGTTCACACCACCCTCAGCCGCAGGAGGAGAGCTCAGATGAATAACCCCACACAGGTCACCGTCGCGCCGAAGGGGATGGGCCTCAATGATTTCGTAGCGCAGCGGGAGGGATTCTTCTCCGCCGAAGGCCTGGACGTTTCCTTCGACTGGAAGACTTTCAGAGGCACGCAATCGAGCTGGAAGGAGCTCGCCTATTTCGAGCGCCCTCAGGACCAGCCGTACACCGAAGGTCGCGACGTCATTCAGGGCGCCTGCGCGTGGGGAAGCATCTGCAACGCGAGCGCCGGCATGGGACGGTTCGTGCCGCAAGCCTATGGGGATTCCCCATGGGCCATCTTCGTGCGGCCCGATTCTCACATTCGCACACCCCAAGATCTGAGAGATGTGCCCATCGCGGTGGGCATGCGCGCCGGCAGCCACTTCAACGTGCCCTACAGGCTGGAGAAATATCTGCCGCTCGCGAACATCAATGTCGTGAACACCGGTGGCTTCGGGGCCCGGCTGAAAGCATTACTCGAAGGCGAAGTGGAGGCCGCGAGCCTGCTGCCGCCGCAGATCGCAATGGCCGAGCAGCTTGGCCTGCGCAAAATCATAGAGGATCGCTTCCACACCTTGTGGTGGGTTCCAGAATCGGCCGCGCCCGAAACCGTCGGCGCGTATCTGCGCGCACTCGATCGCGCGGAGAAAGCGCTGGATACCAATCTGGAGAAATATCTGCCGCTCTGGGATCTGGCAGTTCCGCCGGAATTCAAGGACAGCAACTGGGACTACGGCAAGTTTGGCCGCGGCGAGCGCTTTATTTACAAGCCGATCCCTCGCGGTGAGTTCGACGACGTGATGGATCAGGTCAAGCGCTGGGGTCTCGATCAGCATCTCAAAGAACGCAGCTTCGAGAGACTGGCGGCCGACGCGCGCTGAACCGGTGACCGACGCTCCGTAGGGTGGGCAAAATCGTCCGACGTGGATTGCCGCGTGGGCACGGCGCAACGCAGTCAAGCATGCGTAGACTGCGTAAACTTGTCTACGTCGATTTTGCCCACGCGGAGAGGCGGACTGAAGCGCGCACCCTTGTCCACCCTACCCACTGCACTCAGTCCCAGGAATGACGGAGCGGATATCCCGCCCGCAGGTGCCAGGGCCCACCTTTGCCTTGGCGCTCGGCCTCGTCGCATTCATTGCGCCGCTTGCCGTGCATCTGTTTTTTCCGGTCATCCCAGCCGTGAAAGTTGCGCTTGGACTCTCCGATGTGGCGGCACAGTTCAATTTCAGCATTGCGCTGTTTGCCATGGCCCTGGCCACCCTCGCCTACGGGAGCCTCTCCGACCGCTATGGCCGGCGTCCCCTGCTCCTCTCCGGGCTCCTGTTATTTCTCCTCGGCAGCGCAATTTCCGCGGTAGCACCTGGCGCCTCGACGCTCGCCCTCGGGCGGATCGTTCAGGCGATAGGCGCGGGCTGCAGCACGACGCTGGTTCGCACGATCGCGCGCGACGCCTATCGCGCCGAGTATCTGGTGCGTGCCATCGCGTATCTGACAATGTTTTATACCCTGGGCCCCATGATCGCTCCGCTTTTGGGCGGCGTGCTGATCGACACGCTGGGTTGGCGCAGCGTCTTCGGCTTCGCGCTGATCGTCGGTGTGTTCATCGCCATTGCCGCCTACGCCTGGATCTTCGAAACCCGTCCGCAGCTT
>DATBYX010000608.1:0-2896 GCA_036513475.1 Xanthobacteraceae bacterium
CAACGGCGATAGGTGTCACACTCCTGTCATCTCGCGTCGTCACAAGCGCCTTGCTCTTTCCACTACACGGAGGCGTTCCGATGCGTCGGTCTCGCATCGTCGCTGCGGTAATCCTGATATTCATCGACCTTGCTGGGGCCCTTGCACAAGCACCGCAAGCGCATCCGCACAATGTCGTCCTGTTCGTTGCCGACGGGTTGCGCTTCCGCATGGTGGACGAGAGCACTGCTCCCACCATGGCGGCGATCGCGCGCGAGGGCGTTACGCTGCGCAACAGCCATGCGCTGTTTCCAACTTTTACCACCGCCAACGCGTCCGCCATGGCGACCGGCCATATGCTGGGCGACACAGGCGATTTCTCCAACACCATCTACGCCGGCTTTCAAGTTCCCGGCGCCGGGAACAGCCTGACGCCTTTCCTGGAGAACGATGCTGTTCTTGGAGACATCGACGCGCACTTTGCCGGCAACTACCTTAATGAGGCGACGATCCTGAAGCTCGCCCGCGACAAAGGCTACAGCACGGCAGCAATCGGCAAGATCGGCCCTGCCTTGATCTTTGATCCTACCGAACGCAGCGGCAATCAGACTATCCTTATCGACGACGCTACCGGAAGGCCCAGAGGCATTCCGCTATCGTCTGAAGTGACCGACCGGCTCAAGGCCGCCGATTTGCCCCTGGTTGCGCCCACGCGAGGTGCCAACGGCAAGGCCGGCGACGTGCATACGCCCGGAACGCTCTGCGCAAACGTGTTGCAGCAGGATTATTTTGCCGCGGCGACGACCCGGGTGGTCCTGCCGATGTTCAAGGACCGCAATAAGCCTTTCGTTATTGTGTTCTGGTCGCGCGATCCCGACGGCACCCAGCACAATCAGGGCGACAGCTTGAACACGCTCGTTCCCGGCATCAATGGGCCGACATCGCTCGCCGCGATTGGCAATGCGGACGACAATCTGGCGCGTATCCGCTCGACGCTCGGCGAGCTCGGGCTCCTCGACACCACCGATATCATCGTGACCGCCGATCACGGCTTTTCAACGATCTCCAAGCAAAGCCAGACGAGCTCGACGGTCAAGACCTCCTTCTCCGATACATTGGAGGGGCACCTGCCCCTCGGCTTTGTCGCTCTCGACCTCGCGCACGCGCTCGAGCAGCCGTTGATCGACCCGGACGACGGCTACAAGCCTGTTGCTGACGGCGCGCACACCAAATTCGGCAATGGTTTGATCGGCGGGGACCGCAACAATCCGAAGGTCGTCGTGGCGACCAATGGCGGCTCAGACCTGATTTACCTCCCGGACGGCGATCGGGCGGTTGCGAAACGCGTGGTCGATTTTCTCCTGACGCAAGACTACGTCAGCGGCATATTTGTTGACTCCAAGCTCGGAAAATATCCCGGCACTCTGACCCTCGACGACATCGCGCTCGAAGGCACCGCCCTGACGCCGCATCCGGCGATTGCGATCAGCTTCCGCTCGTTCGATACCGTATGTGGGGAGCCGGTGCGCTGCACCGTCGAAGTCGCAGATACGGTGCTCCAGCAGGGCCAGGGCATGCACGGCTCGTTCAGCCGCGCCGATACCTGGAACTTCATGGCCATGCAGGGCCCGGACTTCAAGCAGCAATTTATCGATCCGGCACCCGCGAGCAATGCCGACCTCGGTCGCACCATCGCGCATCTGATGCAGCTTGATACCACGGACATCGGCAAGCTGGTCGGGCGCGTGCTCTCCGAGGCGCTGCCGAATGGCGCTGTTCCTGAGGTCAGCAGCCTCGTCGTGAGCTCCGACCCGGCGCCCAATGGGCTCGCCACCGTCCTCAACATGCAGATGGTCGGGGGCACGCGCTATTTTGACGCCGCGGGTTTTCCCGGCCGGACCGTCGGGCTCTCAACCACGGTTCTCCCCAGCGCAAAACAGTAACGGGCATTATGGGCTCCGACCCCGCCCAGCGCGCGCGATCATCCCGATCCGCAACTTTCGTCAGCGCAGTCGAGCTATTGGCAACGGAGAAGCATCTTGCACTCAACTCACCGCGGCGCCAATGTGGCAATCAGCTCGTTCACGACGTTGGACATTTTCTCCGCGTCGGCAAAGCTGAACTGGCTGATCGCAACAAACGCACCGACCCCACGCGTCGGTGCATAGGCCATGTAGCTGAACACGCCCTGCAGGCCACCCGCCTTCTGCAGGATGAGCGGCCGGTTCTCGCGTGGCATCATGATTATCCAGCCGAGGCCCAAGGCGTCCATGCGCCCGGACTCGTCCACCCCGAATACTGGATCGAGGCCGTCCCGATACACATACGCCGCGTGATCGAGAACGCGCATCTCCGCATCGGCGGTCGCAGATCGATCCAGGTGCCAGGAGATCCAGCGCAGGATGTCGTCGGCGCTGGAGTAGAGTCCGCCGGAGCCCATGATCATCGGGACGGTCGGGACATCGGCAAGGGGCGTACCGTCGAAATTGTGCCCCTGCATGAGCCGGTCGTGTTGCTCCTTGCCGGGCGCGAACACGGTCGACGCCAGGCCTGCCGGCTTGAGCACCCGTTGTTTCAACAGCTCGTCGTAGGCCGTACCGGCAACATTCGCGAGCGCCTGGGCCAAGAGATCGAAAGCGAAGTTGGAATAGAGCGCCCCCGTTCCGGGTGCGAAAAGCAGCTGGCCCGATTGCAGATTGTTGATGAACGCGTCCTTGGTCATGGTTTGAAAGGGATCATCATCCGGCCCGGGCCTGCGTTCGATCTCGCGCGGGAGCCCGCTGGTGTGGGTCACGAGATCAATCAGCCGGACCTGTTTGCCGCCCCTGGTCGGGATCGTGGTCCCCCAGCCGAGCGCGTGCTGGAGCGGATCGGTGAGCTTCAGCTTGCCCTCCGCAACCAGGCTTGCCAGCACCGC
>DATBYX010000609.1:0-2669 GCA_036513475.1 Xanthobacteraceae bacterium
CTGCTTGGCATCGGGCTGCTTGTCTTGGCGCAAGCACAAGCAAGCGCCTTTACCGCCTATGTCTCGAACGAGAAGAGCAATACCATAAGCGTCGTTGATATCGACAAGCTCACGGTCGTAAGGACGATCAAGGTCGGTCAAAGGCCGCGCGGCATCGAGCTGACCAAGGATGGAAAATTTATTCTGGTCGCGGTCGGAGACGACGATACGATTCAAATGATCGACACCGGCACATATGAGATCGCCGCCACTTTGCCGTCCGGTCCGGATCCCGAGCTGTTTACCCAGGATCCGACCGGCAAGGTCCTGTATGTGGCCAACGAAAACGACAACACCGTTACGATCATCGATATGGAGAAGCGCACCCGCATCGGCGAAGTGCAGGTGGGAGTCGAGCCGGAAGGCATGGGCATCAGTCCGGACGGAAAGATGCTTGTCAACACGTCGGAAACCACCAACATGGCGCATTTCATCGACACTGAGACGCGCCAGATCGTCGCGAATGTGCTCGTCGATGCACGCCCGCGCTTTGCGGCGTTCAAGCGTGACGGCTCTGAGCTCTGGGTCTCATCAGAGATCGGCGGAACGGTCAGCGTGATCGACCCGGTAAAGCATGAAGTAACGGCAAAGATCACCTTCGAGATACCGGGGCTGCGGAAGGAAGCCATCCAGGCGGTCGGAATCAACATCTCCAATGACGGCAGGATCGCATTTGTGGCGCTGGGTCCGGCCAATCGCGTGGCCGTTCTCGATGGTACCACGCATGTGGTTCAAAAATATCTTCTCGTCGGCCAGCGCGTCTGGCACATGGCGTTCACCCCGGACGAGAAATATCTTCTGACCACCAACGGGGTATCGAACGATGTTTCCATTATCGACGTCGGCAGCCTCAAGGTCATCAAGACGATTCAGGTGGGTGAGTTGCCTTGGGGCGTGGCGATCTCGCGACAGTAACATCGCTGGTTAAAGCTCCCTGAGAAGCTCGTCTGTGCGGCCCCGGAAAAGCCGCCCGTTCCACAAAGCGAGGAACAAAGCCTCCTGGCGATGTACAAGACGGCCTCACCGGCGCAAATGCACGGAATGACAACAATCCACCCTTCCACGCTGGCGATCGAGGGCGTGAGCCATCGTTACGGGGCGCGTCAGGCGCTCATCGACGTGACCTTCTCGGTTGCGCCATCCACATTCACCGTTCTCCTTGGCCTCAATGGCGCGGGAAAGAGCACGTTGTTCTCGCTGACCACGCGTCTCTACGCAATTCAGCAGGGCCGCATCCGAATTTTCGGTCATGACGTCGCCCGCGCATCAAGCGAAGCATTGCGCATGATCGGCGTGGTGTTCCAGCCGCGCACCCTCGACCTCGATCTCTCCGTCACCCAGAACCTGATCTATCATGCAGCCTTGCAGGGTATCGGCAAACAACGAGCCAGGGCGCGCGCCGATGACGTGCTCAACCGCGTCGGCCTGTCGGAACGCGCGAATGACAAGGTGCGCAACCTCTCGGGCGGGCAGATGCGGCAAGTGGAAATCGCCCGCGCGCTCCTGCATGAGCCGCGGCTGCTGCTGCTCGATGAGCCGACGGTTGGTCTCGACATCAAATCAAGAGCCGGCATCCTAGGCCACGTGCGCCGGATGGTCCAAGAGGGCGTCTCGGTGCTATGGGCCACTCACCTCATCGACGAAGTCATGCAGGAGGATCATATCGTTGTCCTGCATCAAGGACGGGTTCTCACGCACGGCACAGCCGCACATATCATCGCGGCAGCGGATGCTCGAGATATCCGCTCAGCCTTCATTCGGCTGACACAGACGATGGAAGCCGGGCACGAGAGCTCATGAGCGCCGAGGTGATGGGCTACCGAGGGCCGACGGGATTCACGGCGCCTCAATACGCCATCTGCCTCAAAGGCATCGTTTGGCGGGAAGCTCTGCGCTTCCTGCATCAGCGCGAGCGCTTCGTCGCCGCGCTCGTGCGCCCGCTGGTCTGGCTCTTCATCTTTGCTGCCGGCTTCCGGCAAGTCCTCGGTTTCTCCATCATACCTCCCTATGACACATACATATTGTACGAGGTCTACATCACACCGGGTCTGATGCTGCTGATCCAGCTGTTCAACGGCATGCAGTCTTCGCTTTCCATGGTCTACGATCGCGAAATGGGCAACATGCGCACGCTCCTTGTGAGTCCGCTGCCCCGGTGGTTTCTCCTCTCCTCGAAGCTCATCGCCGGGATGGCGGTATCGTTGCCGCAGGTCTATACGTTCCTCGCCATCGACTGGTTCTGGGACATCGAGCCGCCCTGGATCGGGTACATTGCTGTTCTGCCGGCCTTGATCCTTTCAGGTCTCATGCTGGGCGCACTCGGCATGCTCGTGTCGTCGGTCAGCAAACAACTCGAGAATTTTGCCGGCGCCATGAACTTCGTGATTTTCCCGATGTTCTTCGCGTCGTCCGCGCTCTACCCCTTGTGGCGCGTGCGGGAGGGAAGCCCCTGGCTCTATTATGTGTGCGAGCTCAATCCGTTCACCCACGCGGTCGAGCTTGTCCGTTTTGCGCTTTACGGACGGATCAATTGGATTTCGCTCGCCGTCGTCGGCGGATGCACGGCTCTGTTCATGGTCGGCGCGATCCTCGCCTATGATCCGTCGCGGGGATTGCTTGCGCGGCGCGGC
>DATBYX010000610.1:0-6775 GCA_036513475.1 Xanthobacteraceae bacterium
TTCCACACGATCTCCTTTGTCGCGGGATCGATCTCGAGAACGCGTGAGAACGGGAATGAATGGTCCAAGCGATGTGGTCCGTTGTCGAAGAGCAGCACGTGCCCATTCGAGAGCATGTAAGGGGCATGCTGGCCGGCGAGAGGGGGCGCCCCGAGCTTCCAGTAGATAACCCCGGTCTGCCGGTTGATCATCACGACTGTCGATATGTCGCGGAAGCTGAGCAACAGATTTCCATCGGGCATCTCCGAAACTCCGTTCGCCACGGTCCATACGTCGCGGTCATCCTGAACAGCCGTGATGGCGTCCTTCTCAGGATCCAGATACTCCCAGCTTCGCCACTCCCAAACGAGCTTTCCATCGGTCGTCATCTCGACCAGATAAGGGCCGTCCATCTTGCCGTTGTCGTACTCGGAACTGGGGCGGCCGCCTCTGATCTTGGGCACAAGGTCATCCGGAAGCGGCTTCTGACAAATGAGGAGGACGTTTCCGTTTCGCAGTCGAATGCCGTCGTGATTATGGTCGGGATGATTCACCTCCCACGGAGCACGGCCGTTCCAATCCATTTCCAATGCGGCACCACCCCTGTAGGGGGCCTGACCAACGTGGTTCGGGTTCGGAATCTGACCGTTGTAGAAGAGCGTCCCGCGGTCCGTGAGATATGCCGATTGTCCAGGCGGATACGGCATATTCCAGGTATGCACGACATTTCCCTGCATATCGACGAGGTAAACAGTCTTGTTGGTCGAGGGCAGTGGGGCGAACAACGTGAACCCACGGAAAGCGCGATCAGGATCATAGCCGCGCAAGCCCACGCCGCGGCGCTTTATCGTCATCGGGTCAATGCCTGCCCGTGCCGGCTCCGCCGGTTGGGCGAGCGCGTTCATAGGGAGCCCCGAGGAAGCCGGCCCCAAGACACCTAACGCTCCGGATACTGCGATACTCCGGATGAAGTCTCGCCGTTCGATCTTGTCGATCATCTGTTTCTCTTGCTGTGCTTCATGCTGCCACGCATGTCGTAAGCTGGTGCGCCACTCGGAACCTTCGATCCGCATTAATAATGTGACGCCTCCCGAGGAACCTGATTGCAGCAACAAACTGGTGTGCCGGTCAGTATTTCGGTCGATGCGAAACCGCCCATTGCCGCGCATGCTCGATGGGAGCGTGCGGCGGCAAGGCAGCACGCAAGCGTCGCACGGTCGGCAATGCCTCCATCCGCTCCCGCCATCGGCAGAAGGCCGGAAATTTCGGATACACGCGTTTACCTTCCTCGGTCAGTCCGAAAGCATAGGTGCTCGGCAGGAGGTAGAAGTCGGCAAGGGTAAGCTCGGAACCCAAGAGATAATTCCGCCCGTCTCCCAGCTCGTTCTCGAGCGCTTGAAGACCCACGTCGATCTTCGGAAGCGCGTGCGCCACGACCTTCTCGTCCGATGCGATGCCGAGTTCGGGAAACACGCGCCGCTCGTGTGAGACGTGATAGATCATGTACGGATAGTAGTAGGAATTGACTGCGCTGATCCACTGGTCCATGCGCGCGCGCTCCCGCGGACTCGTCGGCCGCAGTGCGACCTTGTCGAATGTCTCTTCGACATACGTCACGATGGCGCTCGTTTCATACACCGTGAAGTCGCCATGCTGGAGGATCGGCACGCGATTGAACGGATGCAGTGCCAGGTGAGTGGGCTTGCCCATCTCCGGTTCGATGTCCCGGAAGGTGTAGGAGACATCTTTATGAGTGAGCACCAGCCGCACAATCTGAACAAAAGTGCTGCGTGGAAATCCAAATACGATCGGGTCAGGCATGGGTTTTCTCCGGTTTCGGGGCCGCTCAGCGCCCCGCCGTGCGGCGGGTATGCGAGATACTGTGCTCGGGTTGTGGACAACGGATCCGATGTCAAGACTCGGACAAGGCTCCTCACCTGAGATGGTCGAGGGCCGCTTGCACCTTGTGAAGATGCGCATGCTCGCCTCCACCCATCCCTTCGTCTTCGGCGCGCAGAAGCGCTCGTTCATCAGATTCCCACGCGTTTAAAATGGCCAGCTTCTCGGCCGGCTCGATGTCGTTCGTTTCGACGACATCCATGGGGGATTTGAATGTACGCGCAGGGTTCAGTTTCGCCCTGTTCACATAATCCGGGTCGCGCATGACTTTCTCCTGTGGCTTTGAATATTTTGCTCTCCATTTTCGCCGCCGCTCGACGCCTCTGCGGTACGACGACCACCCATATAGCATGTTGATACATATGTTGCAAGTTATTTCTACGGTGATACATATGAATAAAAATAAACTCCCTTGAGCGGAAGCGGCCATCGGCAAAAAGGGTGAAGCTGGGCGCCGCCGAACTTTGACAACGTCGGCGCGGTCGCTCTCCGGGGTCGCCGGAAGACGGCGGCAGCCCAAAGCGCGGGCGGGATTTCGAGGCTTCGGGTCAATCGGCAACCGAGTTGCCCGCCGATTTGACCCTCGCAATTTTCTGCGAAGAAGGCGCAGCAGCGTCAGGCAGACTGTTGCGGCGCTGACTGGGATCGATTGCCGCGTAGCGATATCGACCGAGGGTCAATCCAGGCTGCTTATTTCAGACACCCCTTCATGCAGATATCGTATTCGTTCTTGCACACCTCGGCGGAATAATTCTTCATGCAGGCTTGCTGCTGCTGGCGACACTGCCCGCAACTACCCGATTGTTCGGCTCGAATTTCAGTGCTGAGACCGGACATACCAAGCAGCACGATGGCAGTGGCCAGAGCTCGCATGTGTACTCCTTTCCGCGGATGACGAGCGCTGCGTCGTCCGCACATGAACATTTTCAAACGCCGGATGGCGCATCCGGCTTGTGCGGATCACGCCACATCGGTGATACATGTGTTGCATTCTATCGATCCACTGGTACATTAAGCAAGCATGAAAATCGATCCACCCAGGGTGCTCGCCCACAGCTGGCTGCTGCTGATTCACCAATTGCCGGCGAAGCCCGCCTATCTCCGCGTCAAGACCTGGCGCCGGCTGCAGGACATCGGCGCGGTCGCGGTCAAGAACGCCGTGCACGCACTGCCGATGAATGAGGAGACGCAAGAGGACTTCGAATGGCTGCTGCGCGAAATCCGGGAAGGAGGCGGCGAGGCATTCGTCTGCGAAGCCCGCTTGATCGACGGCCTCTCCGACGAGGAAGTGCGCGCGCTGTTCGACCGGGCGCGTGACGCTGATTACGCCGAGCTGGCCAAGGAGGCACAGGCCATAGCGAAGGCGCTGCGCCGCAAGGCGAGGGGCAACACGACGACCGAGTTTCGCGCCCAGGTCGCTCGATTGCGCAAGCGGCTCGCTGAGATTGCCGCCATCGATTTCTTCGGCGCCATCGGCCGCGAAACCACCGAAGAGTTGCTCAGAGGCCTTGAGGCTCAGTTGGAAAAGGACCAGCCAGTGGCAGCGAAAACAAAGACCGAGCCCAATCTCGTAGGGACGCTTCGTAGCCGGACCTGGGTAACGCGCGAGGGCGTCTACGCGGATCGAATCGCCAGCGCCTGGCTGATTCTCCGCTTCATCGATCCTGAGGCGCGCTTCAAGTTCGTTTCGGGCAAGGGCTATCGGCCGCACGAGGACGAACTGCGCTTCGACATGTTCGAGGCGGAGTTCACCCATGAAGGTGACAAGTGCACTTTCGAAGTGCTGATGGATCGCGCCGGCCTCAAGGACCCCGCGCTGCGCCCGATCGCCGAGATCATTCACGATATCGATCTCAAGGATGACAAGTTCGGTCGCACCGAGGTTGCCGGCATCAGGACGCTTATCGACGGCATCCGCGCGTCCACGAGCGACGATGCGAGGCGGATTGAGCGCGGCAGCGAGTCGTTCAACGACCTCTACGAGTTCTTCAGGAAGAAGCGACGGTAGCAATGGCTGAACTAACGATCGCAACAGCACGTTCGGAGCCACAACACGGCGTCTCGCTCCGAGATGCCGTGCAAGTGTGGCTGCGGGTCGCAAGCCTCAGCTTCGGCGGCCCCGCCGGACAAATCGCGGTGATGCATCGAATCCTCGTCGAGGAGAAACACTGGGTTTCGGAAGCACGATTCCTGCACGCCCTCAATTACTGCATGCTGTTGCCGGGACCGGAGGCGCAGCAGCTCGCGACTTATATCGGCTGGCTGATGCACCGCACGCTCGGCGGGATCATTGCCGGCGGCCTGTTCGTGGTGCCCGGCATGATCGCCATCATGGCACTGAGCTACGTTTATGCCGCCTACGGCAATGTGCCGGTGATCGTCGCGCTGTTTTTCGGGCTCAAGGCCGCAGTCCTCGCGATCGTTCTGGAGGCTGTCGTCAGGATCGGCAAGCGCTCGCTGAAGAACAACGCGATGCTCGTCCTCGCGGCGGGAGCTTTCGTCGGCATATTCTTTTTCGCCGTGCCGTTTCCCATCATCATCTTCGGCGCAGCGCTGATCGGTTTTCTCGGGAGCTGGAGCGGCGCGCCCGCATTCCAGATCAAGGGCGGTCACGGCGCGGGCGGCAAGCACGACGGCGGCGTGGTCGATGATCTCCTCGGCAATGAATTGCCGGAGCACGCGCGGCCCAGCGTTGCCCGTGCGCTGCGGGCGGCGAGTGTCTGGCTGGTGCTCTGGCTCGTTCCTGTGGTCGCGCTGATTGTCAGCCTGGGAACGAGCAACGTGTTCAGCGAGATCGCCGTCTTCTTCAGCAAGATGGCGATGGTCACCTTTGGCGGCGCTTACGCCGTTCTCGCCTATGTCGCCCAGCAGGCGGTCGAGCATTATGGCTGGCTCAAGCCGGGCGAGATGCTCGACGGCCTCGGCATGGCGGAGACAACGCCGGGGCCGCTGATCATGGTGCTGCAGTTCGTGGGATTCATGGCTGCATTCCGCGATCCGGGAACATTGCCGCCGATGCTCGCGGGCACGCTCGGCGGCCTGCTTGCCACCTGGGTTACATTCACCCCCTGCTTCCTGTGGATTTTCCTGGGCGCGCCGTTCATCGAAGTGCTGCGCGACAACAAGGCATTGAACGGAGCGTTGTCGGCGATTACCGCCGCGGTGGTCGGCGTGGTGCTCAATCTCGCGATCTGGTTTGCGCTGCATACCGTGTTTCGCGAGGTCAGGCCGGTGCACGGATATGGCCTGCGATTCGACATGCCGGTGCCGCAGAGCGTGAACCTGTGGGCGTTGGCGATTTCAGTGGCCGCGATCATTGCGATTTTCCGCTTCAAAGTCGGCATGATCACCACTTTGCTGGCGTGCTCCGCAGTGGGGATCGCGCTGCATTTGGCTGGGCTTCTTGCATGATCTTCAACGGTCAGGGGTCGAGGGCAATACCCGGGCGTTCAGCCCGCTAGAGAAGGAGTTCAATAATGCGTGGTGTTCACGCGCTTGCGTTTTGTGCACTGGCGAGCATCGCCAGCGCCGCCAATGCTCAGGAGATCGACTGGAAGAAGGTCGACGAAGCGATCGGAAGAAGCGCTGCCGCCGTAGCCGGGGACGTTCACCGTTACGCGTTTCCGCGCAGCGATCTCAGCGTGACCGTGGACGGCGTGACCATCCGCCCTGCGCTGGCGCTCGGCGGCTGGACCGCGTTCAAGCCCATGCATGGCGGGGTCATGATCATGGGCGACCTGGTGCTGCTCGAGACCGAGATCAACCCCGTCATGCTCAAGCTCATCCAGAATGGCGCCGAGATCACGGCGGTCCACAATCACCTGCTGCGCGGCAGTCCTGAGACCTTCTACATGCACGTCGGCGGTCATGGCGATCCCGTCAAGTTGGCGGCCGCCCTTCGCGCCGCGCTGGCAGAGAGCAAGACTCCGCTGACCCCACCAGCGCCCACGGCCACCCAGCCCGCCATCGATCTTGATACGGCCCAGCTCGATCAGATCATCGGCGTGAAGGGGCAGGCCAACGGCGGCGTCTATCAATTTGCGGTGCCGCGCCGTGATCCGGTCAGCGAAGAGGGCGTGCAGCTCGCTCCAGTCGGCCCGCTTGGGGTCGCGACCGCCATGGGATTCCAGCCGACCGGCGGCGGCAAAGCTGCCATCACCGGCGATTTTGTCTTGGCGGCGGAAGAAGTGAATCCCGTCATCCAGGCGCTGCGGTCAAACGGGATCGAGGTGACGGCGCTGCACAGCCATATGCTGACCGAGCAGCCGCGGCTGTTCTTCATGCATTTCTGGGCGCACGACGACGCGCTCAAGCTTGCGCGCGGCTTGCGTGCCGCGCTCGACAAGACCGCGACCGGCAAGAGCTGACGTTCTGGTCAACCAAGCCATCAGTCGAGTGGAGCGATGCCGGCTTGCTTGATCACGCGGGTCCAAAGCTCGGCTTCCGATCTGAGAAATGCCCCGACCTTCTCGGGAGGGTCGGGGCTGCTCTCGTAGCCTAACGGCGCCAGGCGTCCCTTGACGCTCGGATCGGCGAGCGCGGCGATGGTGTCGGCGTTCATTTTCGCAATGATTTCCGCGGGCGTCTTGGCCGGGACAAAGAAGCCGTACCACGACACGACATCGAAGCCGGGAACGCCGTCTTCAGCGATGGTTGGCACCTCGGGCGCGATCGCGGCCCGTCTGGCACCGGTGTAACCAAGCACCTGCACTTGACCCGATCTGGCGTTGTCGAGCGTGGCGCCGCCCGAGAACAAGAGATGGACTCGACCCGGAATAAGATCGTTCATCGCCGGGGCCGCCCCGCGATAGGGCGCGTGGACCATCTCTATCCCGGCCATGTGCTTGAACATTTCGGCACACAGGTGCGGCGAAGATCCCGTGCCCGGCGAGGCCAT
>DATBYX010000611.1:0-5343 GCA_036513475.1 Xanthobacteraceae bacterium
GCTTTCATGTGCACCCGCGAAAAGGAGTTCACTATTCGCGGCACCGACGATTGCCTCGCGCGCGGCTACGACCGCACCGGTTTCTTCGAAGTCGATACCGGCGACCAGCCCTCATGGACCGTTCAACTGACCGAATCGGCCGATCAGGTGCCGATGCAAGCCCTGCAATCCCGCGTACCCATGATGCAGACGCCGGCGGGGGCCGGCAAGCCCGGCATCCCGGCACCGGCGTCCCGAAGCCGTAATTGATGCGACGTCTGCGCAGGACCAAAATCGTAGCCACTCTCGGACCTGCCTCCTCCGGCCAAAGCGTCATCGCGAACCTGTTTGCGGCCGGTGCCGACGTGTTTCGCATCAACATGAGTCACACGTCGCATGAGCGCATGCGCGAGCTCGTCGCGGCGATCCGCGCGGTTGAGACCGAGCACGGACGGCCCATTGGCATCCTGGTCGATTTGCAGGGGCCCAAGCTGAGGGTTGGCAGCTTTGCCAACGGTCCGGCAACCCTGATCAAGGGCGAGACATTTGTTCTCGACGGCGATTCCCGTCCGGGGGATCCCGCACGCGTACACCTGCCGCACCCCGAGATCTTTGCTGCGGTCGAGCCCGGCCACACGCTCCTGCTCGACGACGGAAAAATTCGGCTCGTCGCCATCGAGGTCGAAGGAGAGCGCATCGTCACGCGGGTGGAAGTCGGCGGAAAGCTCTCCGATCGCAAGGGCGTGAGCCTGCCCGATACTGTCATTCCGTTCTCGGCCCTCGTGGAGAAGGACCGCTCCGACCTCGAAGCGGCGCTTGACGCCGGGATCGACTGGGTTGCGCTCTCCTTCATCCAGCGGCCCGAAGACATTGCGGAGGCCAAGAAAATCACTCGCGGCCGGGCGGCGGTGATGGCCAAGATCGAAAAGCCCCAGGCGGTGCATCGCCTGGGCGAGATCATCGAAGTTGCCGATTCGCTCATGGTCGCACGCGGCGATCTCGGCGTGGAAATGCCGCTGGAAAAAGTGCCCGGCGTGCAGAAGCTGATGACCCGCACCGCGCGTCGGTCCGGCAAGCCGGTGGTGGTAGCAACCCAGATGCTGGAATCCATGATCAGCAGCCCGGTGCCCACCCGAGCCGAGGTGTCGGATGTCTCGACCGCGATCTTCGAGGGAGCGGATGCGGTCATGCTCTCGGCGGAATCCGCGGCCGGACAGTACCCGGTCGAAGCCGTCGCCACGATGAATCGTATCGCCGAGGAGGTCGAGTGCGATCCGATTTACCGCACCATACTCGATGCCCAACGCACGGAGCCGGAGGCGACCGGGTCCGATGCCATCGCCGGCGCCGCGCGGCAGATTGCCGAAACCCTGGAGCTTTCCGCCGTGATCTGCTGGACGAGCTCGGGTTCAACCGCTTTGCGGGTCGCGCGAGAGCGTCCGAAATCGCCGATCGTGGCGATCTCTCCCAAGCTCTCGACCTGCCGCCGGGTGGCATTGACCTGGGGCGTGCATTCCATTCTCGCCGAAGATGCCCGCGATCTCGACGATATGGTGAATCGCGCCTGCCGGCTCGCCTTCAAGGACGGATTTACCAGGACGGGTCAACGCGTCATCATCGTCGCGGGCGTGCCGCTCGGTACCCCGGGGGCAACCAATATGTTGCGCATTGCCTTTGTTGGAGATCAGACGCCGGATGCCTGAACTCAGGTATCAGGCATCAGCGATCAGTCCTCTGATCTCTCTGCCCTCTGATGCCGGATACCTGATGCCTGAGATCTGATACTCAGAGATCGCGCCCGTCCACCTTGTCCGAGAGTTTCTTCACCATCTCAGGGACACGCTCGAGGTGAGGATGGATCGCAAGCGCTCTGCGGAAGGCATCGAGCGCGTGCCTGTCCTCGCCGATCTCCTGCAAGATGATGCCAAGGCCGGAGAGCGCCCCGAAATGGCGGGGTTCGCGGGCAAGCACTTCGCGGATATCTGAAAGGGCCCGGCCGAAGTCTTTCTTCACGTAGTACACGGTCGCGCGCCGGTTCCAGGCCTCCACAAAATCCGGCTTTATTTCGATGATGGAATTGAGAAGCTTGAGCGCCAGATCGTAATCTTCGGCATCCACTGCCGCCTTCACTCGGCTCATCAGCAGGTTCGCCGTGTCGCTCATCGATCCGAGCCAGATTGCCCAGATCCGCCCCTCCACATATTTCGCGCTTTCCTCGTCGGGGGCAACCTTGAGGGCATCGAACAGCCGGTCGAGATTTTGCGCCCTGTCGCCGCGCTGGACACGCGGCAGTGTTTTCGGCGGCTCGATCGGCTTGAGCGGCTCGGTCTCCACCCCTTGCGCCAGCGCGGGGGAAAGCGAGGCCACGACCGCGAACACCGCCAATGCGCCTTTGACAGAACGGCTCATGTTCAGCCTAACGTCTTGCCCGTTGCAATAGCGCTTATACTCTGAGCGAAATGCCTCAATCTCGGGTGAAGTTCCGGCACATCAGCCCTGGCGCGCCTTATAGCGGCGCTGGACCTTGTTGATCACATAAACCCGTCCCTTGCGGCGGACCAGGCGGTTGCTGCGGTGACGGCCGCGCAGCGATTTCAGTGAGTTACGGACTTTCATGGCATTTTCCTGTGGGACGGGTCTGGCCGCGCGTACGCGTGATGTTCCGAAAAGTCGGCGGAAATTAGGGATGCAAAGCGCCCCGGTCAAATCGGGGCTGGAGCAGAGCCCCCATCCCTTTCGTAGGGGCGACGCATTGCGTCGCCCTCTTGCCGCGTCGTCGATGCCGAAAGAGGGGCGAGGCACGCCTCGCCCACCTCTTTCCCTTCCGTAGGGGCGACGCATTGCGTCGCCCTCTTGCCGCGTCGTCGATGCCGAAAGAGGGGCGAGGCATGCCTCGCCCCTACGAAGAAGGAAGTCACACGATCGCATCAGCTGCGACTGGAAGCTTGAGCAGGCGTGCCGCGTTGCGCCAGAAGATGGCTTCCCGCCACGGCTGGGGAATATCGAGCTCCTTGATCAAGCTGATCGCTCGCGGCTTGAGCGAGGTGAGCGGGGGAGCATCGCTACCGTAAAGCACGTGGTCGGGCCCCATCCAATCGAGCACCATCTTCACCGCGGGAGGGTTGTAGGTGACGGTGTCGAGGTACATTTTCTTCAAATAATGGCTTGGCGGATGCTTGATCTTCATCGGCGCATAGGAGCCGAGAAAGAACGCCTCCTCCTTGAGCTCGTAGGCGTAATCCATGCGACTGATGGTTTCGCAGATGCCGCCGCCGCCGTGGGAGGCCACGATCTTCACTGAGGGAAAGTCCTCCAGAATGCCGCGCACGATCAGCCGACCGAGCGCCAGACACAAATCGAATGGGCGCCCGATGCTCGAAGCCAGACGGTACTCCTTCATCCTTTCCTCCCCGAAACCGAGGTGGGGCGGATGGATCATCACCGGCACATCGAGCGTCTCCACCAGCTCCCAGAACGGGCGCGCCTCGTCGTCGTCGGGATAGTGACCCTTGTGACTGGAGTGAATGAAAATCCCCTTGAGCCCGAGCTCACGGATCGCGCGCTCCGCTTCCTTGATGAAAGCCGGCCCGCCGCACGGCAGAATGGTGGCAAATGAATAGAGCGTGCTCTTGTGCTTTGCCTGCACCTCCGCCGCGTAGTCGCTCCATCTCTGAATGGCCGGAAGCTCTTCGTGCGCGGCCTTTCCGCGCAAATAATGCGCGGCGTTGGTGACCACGCTGATGTCGATGCCGTTTTTGTAATGCGCGTCGAGAAAGTTCTCGAGCACCATGGGGCAACCGCGCTCGCCCCATCTCGGACCGCTCTTGCCATCCAGCGTGCCGAGATCGTCGGCGGCTTCTTCCGGAGTATAAATATGGGAGTGCCAGTCGATGATCACGCGCGTGCTCCGTTATTTGTGCTTGGTCACAAGTTAACCTCGCCGTCATTCCGGGGCGCTGGCAAGTCGGCAAAACCGACTTGCCGGGGAGCCCGGAATCCATAAGCCCAGGCGGTATGGGGAGATGCGGCGTGTGGCAACTGCAAGACCTGCGGTTATTGATTCCGGGCTCCGCTCGCACTCGGACGGCGTGTAGGGCAGTTTGCGACGCAGTAGCGTTGTCCAAACATGTGCCGCCGCTGCCTCAAGCCGGATAGGATGAGGTCTCCATGAATGACGTACGCGGACGCGTGCTTGCGGGAACCTTCTTTCATGCGCCCGCGCGCGGCACCATCGAGGTCCTCCAAGATGCGCTGCTTGCCGTGGATGAGACCGGCACCATCTCGACAGTCACGCGACACCGCGAGCCCGATTATGCGCGGCTGCGCTCCGAGGCCGGCGAGGCCGGCGCGCTCCTGTCGATCTCCGCCGGGTCCTACGTGCTCCCCGGATTGATCGACCTCCACATCCACGCCCCGCAATATCCGCAGCTTGGGAAGGCGCTTGATCGCTCGCTCGAGGATTGGCTGGCGCGTTACACCTTTCCGCTCGAGGCCCGGTATGTCGATCTTGCCTTCGCACGGCGCGCCTACGAGGCGCTCCTTGATGATCTCGCCGCCAATGGCACCACGACCGCCGTGATGTACGGCACCATCCACGAGAGTGCCAACAAGCTTCTGGTCGACATCTGCCTGCAACGGGGCCTGCGCGCCTTCATCGGGAAGGTCGCGATGGACAATCCGGAGACCTGCCCGGATACCTACCGCGATGCCTCCCCCGATGCCGCGCTCTGCGGCACGCAGGCGCTGATCGATTACATCACGCGCCGCGGTGCCAACGATCTCGTGCGGCCGGTGGTCACGCCCCGATTCATTCCGAGCTGCACGGACGCCACGCTAGCAGGCCTTGCCGAGATCGGCCGGGCCTCTCGCTGTCACATCCAGACGCACTGCTCCGAAAGCGACTGGCAGCATGGCTACGCCTTTGCGCGGTTCGGGCGCTCGGACGCGGAGAGCCTGGACCGCTTCGGCCTCCTCTCCCGGCATACCATTCTTGCCCATGCTCCGCTCTTATCGGATGGCGACATGGGTTTGGTATCGGAGCGCGGAAGCGGAATTGCGCATTGTCCGCTGTCGAACGTGTATTTCAGCAATGCCGTGTTCCCGCTCAAGGCCGCGCTCGCAAGGGGGCTGCGGGTCGGGCTGGGGACCGATATTGCCGCCGGCCCCAGCGCTTCGTTATTCGACAGTTTGCGCATGAGCGTTGCCGGCTCGCGGCTGCTGGAGGAGGGCGTGGACCCAGCCTTGCCGGCCGAGCGTCGCGGGCGGCCAGGCGCGCGGATCGATTGGCGTACCGCCTTTTTCCTTGCCACCGCCGGCGGCGCCGACGTGCTCGATATTCCCGTAGGGCGGTTCTCCCCAGGCAAC
>DATBYX010000612.1:0-4801 GCA_036513475.1 Xanthobacteraceae bacterium
GCCAAAACCGGACATTAAGCCCGGCGCGCCCTGCTCTCAGTCCGCGGTCTCTCCCGCGATGACATAGGCCCAGAGGGCTTCGATTTCATCAGGACTAAGCACGTCGTCCCACGGCGGCATATTGCGTTTCCCGTTGCTCACCGAATCAACAAAACGCGCGTGGGCGTCGCGCGGAAACTCTCGAAGATCGATCGCCCACTGTGGATTGCGCATACGTGTGCCGTGACAGGTCGCGCAGTGGCGAGCGAATAACGTTGCTCCTATCTTAACTTGCTGGTGCGGAAATTGGAGCTCATCACCCGCCTGCGCGCCGTTCGCGCACATGATGGCGACGCCGAACGATATAGCAGGAAAAACACTCATGTTTTGTGGGAGTGCTCGCCTTACTCAGGCATCATCGCAAAGGTCCATACGGACCCGCCGGTGGGCACACGGTCGGCAACTTTCATAACCCGGTTGAGAACGCCGCCAATGCCGGACAGAACCGTGACGAATTGTCGGCCCTGGTGAGTGTAGGTGATCGGTGGAGAATTGATACCGGAGCCGGTCTTGAACTTCCAGAGCGTTTGGCCGGTAGCCTGATCCAGAGCGATGAAGTCGCCATTCACCCGGCCAGTAAATAGTAGCCCACCATCTGTTGCGAGCACGCCTGCGGAGAGTACCGTTCCAGTCACCGGCACTTTCCATTGCGCCTTTCCAGTCAGCGGGTCAAATGCCATGTGATAGCCCCACGGCTCACCCTCTGGTGGCGTGCGGAAACTCGTCTCAACGCCTGTCGAGCCTTGCCCGAGCACCAACTCAAATTTTGTGTATTTCAGAACCCGGGCGATTTCCCAGGAATTCACATAGACGAGCCCAGTCTTTGGATTGAATGCCATCAGCGACGCATTGGTGCCGCGCGACGGCCAGATCTCGACCGTCTCTCCTTTTACCGCCCGCTCGTAGATATCGGTCAGAACCGGGCGACCAGTCTCAAGATCGATGTGAGAAGCCCAGTTGACCTTCACGAACGGATGCGCAGCGATCAATTTGCCGTTGGTCCGATCGATTACGTACATGAACCCGTTTTTGTTGGCACTCAGCAGCGTCTTACGAACCTGCCCATCGATGCGCAAATCTGCGAGCATCGGCTCGGCCGACCCGTCGAAGTCGAAGCTTTCGTTTGGAATGTATTGATAGTGCCACACCAGCTCGCCGGTCTTCGGCCGAATCGCGATCACACTCGCGGTATAAAGGCTGTCGGCCCCGCCGCGGTAGGCCGGGTTGTACGGCTCGGCATTGCCGGTGCCCCAATATACGAGATCAAGCTCCGGATCGTATGAACCGTTCTGCCAGGTCGCCCCGCCGCCGTATTTCCATGCGTCGGGCATATCTTTCGGCCAGGTTTCCGAGCCGGGTTCACCCGGAGCAGGTATGGTGTATCGGCGCCACAGCTTTTTGCCGGTTTCGGGATCCCACGCATCGAGGAAGCCGCGCGTGGTGCGATCGCCACCAGCCATCCCCGTAATCACGACCCCATTCGCTACAAGCGGGGCGATGATACCAGTATAGCCTTCTTTGTAATCCGCGAACTTCTGTTTCCAGAGTTCCTTGCCAGTTTTCATGTCGAGCGCGACGACATGACAATCGATCGTTTCGCGAAAGAGCCTTCCATCATAGATCGTCGCTCCCCCGCGCATGATGACACCAGGTTGACCGACGCGCGCCGCCCCTCGCTCATAGTCGACTTGTGTGCGCCAGATTTGCTCGCCGGTTGCAACATCGAGAGCGAACGTCCAGTGTCCATTTACGACGTACATGACACCGTTGTAGACCGTAGGCTGCGCTAACTCGCCCGCATCGTTGCTGAGACTCGTGCTCCAGATCGGTACCAGCCGCTTGATGTTCGACTTGTTGATCTGGCTCAGCGGACTGTATTGGTTGAGATGATAACCCATCCCGAAGGTGGTAACGTTCTCGCTGTTCTTTCCGTTATCAATCAGCTCCTGCGCTGTTTGCGCCAGAGCGCAACCGCACCAGGAAGATAATAGCAGTGCAAGTATTTTCTTCATCGGGTTTCCTCCTTGCCGAATATTGTATGTTAGACGGACAAGTCTCGCGGATCAGGCCCTTACCAAAACCGACGCCTGCGTTCGCGCTCGACGAAGGTGATGCATGCTGGGACACCAAGCGCGGTCAGTTGGACAGTTCAATTCCCTGGCTGAGCTCCGACGTCGCGCCGTCGCTGGAAGTGGCAGTGGCGGTAAACGATGTTGGCATCACCGTCAGTGCGGAGGTATCCATGGTGAACGTGAAGCTCGCCTGCCCGTCGGCGTTGGATATGGCAGTGCCGTCGCCGAGAAACATTTCGCCTTCCGCACCGGCTGGTCGCTGGTTACCGAATATTTCGACCGTGAAGCGCGATGATGCCGCACCCCGCAAACGGCCCTGCACAATCAGGTTCGCCGCGCTTTTGCTTACGCGTTCGAGCACCGGCGCAGCGATGCCACTGTTCGGCGGCGGTTGGCAATCCGGCGCGCCGTCCGGGCAAATCCTCGCGAGCTTGGCCGGGTCCACGACCACTCCGCCGCCGCGCTTGCCTACATAGCGTTCGTGCTCGGGACCTGGCACTCCAAAGACAATGGCGCCCTTGCGCAGGAGGGGGTCGCAACTGCCGCCGGTCCAGCAACGCTCGATCGCCTGGCCATTGCCGTAAATCGCATTCCGCGTGATCCGTGCCACTGTCATTAGGGCGGCGGGTCTCACCGCGACCCCCACGGCATTGCCGAAGATAGCGTTGCCATCGATGATGTTACCGCGGCCGGAGAGGCTTAGTCCCAAAGCGTTATTGGTGAGAACATTGGCCGTGATATAGTTGCGGTTGCCTCCATTGACCTGTACGCCATCGGAATACCCGTCAAAGCGGTTGCGCGCGAGCACGTTGTCGTGCCCGAGCAGGATCTCGATGCCCTGCGAGGGCTCCTGGCAGTTACTCGTGGCGCGGAAGATATTGTCCGCCACAAGATTGAAGGCCGCGCCGCGGGTGAGCTCGAGCCCGTCGCCGTTGTCGATGAATTCGTTGCGGATGATCTTATTGTAGCGCGTGGTGGTCGCAGTGGAGTTGCCGTTACCATCATCGCCGGTGAGCATGATTCCCGCCCCGCCACGGTTGCCGATGATGTGATTGTCATGAATGGTATTGCCGCTCGATCGATGGATGAGAATGCCGATGCAGAAGTAGCGAATTTCCAACCCGCTGATGTCGATCCCTTCGGTATCGATGAGCGTTAAGCCCGGATTGGTCAATGTACGCACGTTAGCCCCGTACTGGCCGGGCGTGGCACCGGGGCAGGTCTGCATGCCCTTGTTCTCGATGTAACCGGAGCCGTCGATGGCAGTGAAATCTCCAGACCGCTTCCAAGCCATGCCCTCGATCTCGACTGGACCTTTGATCGGCGGCAACGGCGAAGCCGGCTTGATCACGAATGGCGCCTGCCCAGGTAGATCGATCTCGATGCGGTAATGCCCCGGCGCCGAGTTGCTGCGCTCGATGGCCCAGCGCAGCGAGCCTTCGCCGGTATCAGCGGCGTTGCTGACACGGAGAATTTCGGGTTGAAGTGGAGGCGGCGTTTGCGCCTGCGCAAAGGTCGGCAGACCCAGGAGTGCAATTACCGCACCACAGCAGACGAGGATCGAAGGCATGGCGGTCCTCTTGCATCTTTCGCCGCGCACATCGCTATACCAAGTCAAAGCATGAACGCCAGGCGTTCCCTCAACCCCACTCGCGTGCCTAGCAGGAGTCGAGATATTCGCTCAGCGGGGTTCCCGGCGCGTGCGAAGACCGTCACAGGGACCCCCCTGGTGGATGGTGTGTATACTGTCTATCACATAGCGGAGGGCTTGGCTCGCTCAGCAACGCTCATCAACGACGGTCAAACGCAAGCTCGGCTTGCCGTGCTTGTTCTAGGCTCCCTACTCGGGACATCGCCACTCCAAGGCAACAACCGTCTCATCAGGGCAATGCAGAGCATTCGAGTTTAGCCTCAAGCGCCAATAGCGGAGGGCCGGTCCACATATCAACGCCTGTTCTTTTGACGGCTAAATCACCTCTCGGTTTGTCCGAGTCGGTTTGAACCTTAGGCTTCCTCGCCATTTCAATGGCAAAGACCGTCATTCAACGTGCGAGCGTGAACGTGGACTTCACCCGAAGCTCTTAACGTCGTGGCCTCTCCGACAGGCGGGCCGACGGTGGAAGAGTTTTTGCGCCTCTGCGCAAAACTTGACACATTTAGTCCACGTGTCCTGACTCAAGCAGAGGCAGAGCTAGTCCACCTGGCTCCTTGAAGGCCAAGAAAGTTGAAAGGGCACTCGGAAAGCAAATAGCGCAGTAGGATCTTGCGTTAGTTAGGCGGCGCTCGTCACCACCACAGGCCTTCTGTTTTGAGCTGCCACCATGTCGATCGCGGTCATGATTTCCCCCGTCGCTGTCTGATGCACCATGTGTCCCGTTCCAGGAACGCATCGCAGCGTGCTGTGAGGAACATCCCGGTGCAAATGGGCCGATTGCTCGCTTTCGACAAGTCGATCTTCCGCACCTGCAACAATAGCGACCGGCATCTGCAGCAGCCGGTACTGTTTCTCGAGAGTGTGAGCAGACGGGATCATGAGAGCCGATTCAGCAGCACTGGCTCGGATCTGAGACGGTCGCACAGCCATCTCCTCTGGAAAGCCTTTGAATTTCTCCGGGACCGGGCTCGGGCCGAAAATTTTGCGGAGCAGCAGCGGCCACATCAGTCTGCTCAGGAGAGGAGATAGGGTGTAG
>DATBYX010000613.1:0-2489 GCA_036513475.1 Xanthobacteraceae bacterium
TTGCGCTTGGTATGTTTGCGGCTTTGCGGATCGGGATGGCAGTGCGTATCACCTGGACAGCTTACGACGGCGAGGCAATCCACTGGCGCCAGAAAACAGATGCGTCGAACTGGCTGCCGGCCCACGCCGAGCTGAAAAAAATTCTTGATGCCACACCAAGGATCGCCGCAACCATAGTGGTCAGCGCGCTAAACCGCCCCTACCAGCCGAGTGGTCTCGCAAAGGCTTTCCAAACACTAATCAAAAGTCTGGTCGATGACCAAAAAGTCGCCCCCGGTTTGACATTTCATGGTTTACGCCACACCGCGGGGAAGACCCTTGCCGATCTCGGGTGCGATCCTCGGACAATCGCCGCGATGCTAGGGCACAAGAGTTTGACCATGGCGATCCACTACTCGGAGCAGGCAGACCGGCGCCGCCGCGCGACGGCAGCGGTCCACAGCCTGGAACAGGCCCGGAACGCAAGAGTGTCTAACTCTCAGAGTTAGACAAATCGAAATTTGACTGCAGGTAAAAAACGGCGCAATATCAACGCGGAAGAGCATCGGGCCCGGTGGCTCGCGCGGTCTTCAAAACCGTCGGAGGGCGCGAAGGCGTCCTCGGTAGGTTCGACTCCTGCCTCTTCCGCCATTTTATGAGATATTTCTATCAATATCAGTAAGATAAGAAGCTGAGATCGTCTACCACCCACAAATTCACCCACGGCCTTCTCGTAGATATGGCTGGGCTTCAGAAGACCGTCTTAGACGCTTCGTCGTTCTCTTCCCGGGGGCAGCAGTCCTCAGTCCTGGGCGCGGCAGAGTAGCGGAACCGACCGCGTCGCTGCGGCAGTCCCGCCTGTCCAACTGCCGCTCGCGTAAGTCGGTGGCAATGCGGTTGTCCCTCTGACCTTCAGCGCTGAGCCCACAGAAGGATCAGGGCTGCTACGAAGCTCAGAGCGCTTCGTCCGGCATGGGAACGCCCATCGCTCAAGCATGCGGTTTCCAGCTGTCGCGGCCTCCGGAGGCGTGTCCATGAGCCGCCTGTCGGTCGGGGCGATACGAGCAGGACGATGGCTCCGAGCGGCCAACGCCAATCTAGGGTGCTGAGTTAGGCAAGGAGCCCGAAGACCCGAAGAGCCCGCCAACGATGGCGAGGCCCGCCTGCATCATGTAGCCCACTTGTAGGCCGACTTCCCTCGGCGCGGAGAGAGCGATTGTCGAGCTGAAGGCGTGCTGGCTGATCAGCGATCTTGACGTAGATCGCTGCTCCCGTGAAGACGGCCGCTATCGTGAGCGCAAGCGCTCCAGCCAGCATTTGACCTGATCCGGCCGGTTCCGTTCGGCACCAGCAGCAGCAAATTCCAATGCCATCGCGCGGCCGATCCCCTGCTGCGCCCCGTGACGAGAACCACCTTGCCAGCGAACTGCATGTTCACATCCCCTGATCCCGGGGTCAGATCGAGATTTCCCGTCCGATTTCGACGACCGCGTCGATGGGGAGCCTGAAATATTCGGTCAAATGGGCGGAATTGCGCTGCATGAAGGCGAACAGCGCCTCCACCACTCGCGGTAGGGCTTTCTCGTCATCACCGGGCACGACGGTCTCGTGGCCGACATAATAGGTGACGTCAGAGAGATCGATGGCGCATCCACGTTCGTGCGCCTGCCGGAGCAGCGCCGGAATGTCTGGCCGCTCCATGAAACCGTAGCGGGCGGCCGCACGCCAGAAACGAGGAGCCAACGCTTCGACAGTAAGCCGCTCGGTGTCCTTGACCCATGGCACCGACTGCGTGGTGACGGTTAGAACAAACACCCTTTCGTGCAGCGCACGGTTGTGCTTGACGTGCCACACCATGACCGGCGGCACCTCCTGCTGGGTTCGCGTCAGGAAGACTGCAGTGCCAGGCACACGCGGGATGGACCCTTCCGCGATCCTCGCCATGAAGGCTCCGACCGGCATAACCGCATCCTGGAGACGGGCGGAGACCGCGGTCGCCCCGAGATGCCAGATGAGCATGACGCCGTAAACGAGCGTAGCCAAGATGAGCGGCACGTATCCGCCCTGCGCCACTTTCGCGAAGTTCGCCACGAAGAAGCCTGCGTCGACAAGCATGAAGACGCCGGCGACCGCCCCCGCCGAAGCGAGGCTCCACCCCCAAATCTCGCGCATGGCGATGAACAGGAGTACCGAGGTCATCAGCATTGTCGCCGAGACCGCGATGCCGTAGGCGGATGCGAGATTGTCGGACTTGCCGAAACCGACCGTAAGCCCGAGCGTTACAAGCATCAGCAGCCAGTTGACCGCGCCCACATAGATCTGACCGTAGCCTTCGGCTGACGTCTGGGTAATGTGCAGCCGTGGCAGCCAGCCGAGCTGTATCGCCTGGCGCGTCATCGAGAAGGCGCCGGTGATGATCGACTGGCTGGCGATTATCGTCGCGATTGTGGCAAGCACGACTAGCGGCACGAGCAGGAAGGAGGGGCACAAGCGGTAGAAGATGTTGTCCG
>DATBYX010000614.1:0-3959 GCA_036513475.1 Xanthobacteraceae bacterium
GCGTTCGATCCTTTCTTCTGGATGGACGCTTATCGCGCATGGCCGATAGAGCTCCGCCGCGCGAGCGCGCTATTGCAAGCCTGGACCGACGAGCGGTTCAACGGGGCACGCGCCGTGGTGGCGGCATTGATCGTGATTGGAGCGACCGCGGCCGCTATCGCAATGACGCGGTGGTGGTTTCCCCGGCTCTCGGCAGGTCCATACGAGTCGAGCTCGGTCAAAGCCTGGGCCGCCCTGTGGATATTCCTTTGGCTTGCCGCACGCACGCCGATTGCGAGCCTGGTGGTTCTGCTCGCGTGGGAGACGCTTGGTCTGCTGACATCGCGCGTTGATCAGATCGCCCAAGGGCTGGTCGCGGGGATTGCCGCGGCTGCGTTCGGTCATGGCGTCGCGCGCGGGCTCTTCGCCGTCGAGCAGCCGCAGCGCCGCGTGATGCAGGAAGATGACGAGACCGCGCGCTGCTTCCAAGACCACCTGCTGTGGGCGTCACGCGTGCTCGGAGTGATGATCCCCTTGCAAGTGGTGCACAAGGTCCTGTTCGCGCCGCTGGTGATCACCATCGCTACGAATACGCTGTTCGCGGCTGTCGTGGCGGGGTTTCTCGTCCACATGGCCGTTCGCCTGGCCCACATCAAAAATGCCGGGGGCGGAGGGCTGATCGCCGCCACCTGGACGCACCCCCTTGCCTTGCTGCTCGCCGCGATCATCACGCTCGCCTTGGCTGCAGGCTATACGGGCCTTGCCGCTTTCCTGGCACTTCGGGCGATCGTCGCCGCGGCAGTGTTCGGAGCGCTGTATCTGTTGTCGGTAGTCACGCAGACGCTGTTTGCGGGGATCGGCGCGGAGACCGCAACCGGCCAACGACTCGCGGCACGGCTCGGGGTGAGCGCCGCCAGCCTGGGGCTGGGCGGCGCCGTGGCCTCCGCGCTCATCCGGGTGATGCTGCTCCTGCTCGCCTTCTTTCTGATCATTGGCCCGTGGGAAGTGTCCACCGCCGACTTGTTCGATACGGTCCGCAACGTTCCGTTCGGTTTCAAGATCGGCGAGCTCCACCTCTCGTTTCACGCGCTCCTGACCGCCGCGGTGATGCTGGGGGTGCTGCTGATCCTCACCCGCATCGTGCAACACTGGCTGGAAGCCGAGTTCCTGCCGCGCACGAGGATCGAGCCCAGCCTGCAGGTCTCGATCGTCACGATCTTCGGCTATGTCGGCGCGATCGCGGCAATAGCGCTTGCGCTCACGGGGCTCGGCTTCGACCTGCAAAAGATCGCCCTGATCGCCGGTGCGCTGTCAGTCGGCATCGGGTTTGGCCTCCAATCGATCGTCTCCAACTTCGTCTCGGGGCTCATCCTCCTCACCGAACGCCCGATCCGGGTCGGCGATGCCATTGTGGTGAAAGGCGAAGAGGGATGGGTGCGGCGGGTGCGGGTGCGCGCCACCGAGATCGAGACCTACGATCGCGCGAGCGTCATCATCCCGAACTCGGAGCTCATCACCGGGGTGGTCAAGAACTGGACGCGCGCGAACAAGCTCGGACGCATCGTGATCAAGGTGGGCGTCGGATACGACAGCGACCCGGCGCTGGTGCGCGACATCCTCACCGAGATTGCGCGCACTCACCCGCAGGTCGTTTCTTCTCCACCTCCGGCAGCATTCCTCCTCAGCTTTGGCGAGAGCGCGTTGGAATTCGAGCTGCGCTGCATCGTGGCCGATGTGGAGAAGGCGTCATCGGTGAAGAGCGAGCTCAATTACGCGATCATAGCCAAGTTCCGTGCCGCGGGAATCGAGTTTCCCTAGCCCCAGCGCGAACTGCGATGGCGCGCAGGCGAGCCGGGCGAGAACGGTACGCCTCCGCTCTCTTCGTAGGGGCGAGGCATTGCCTCGCCCTCTTCGTCGCGTGCGGTTCTGGGGATGCAGGGCGACGCAGTGCGTCACCCCTACAGAGTTTCCGTCTTGCGGCCGCGTGCCTCCCTGGCAGGTAACGCCACGGCCTTGCTCGCCGTCACCGCCAGCAGAAAGAAGAACGCGAGCTCCGCGAGGTTGAGCGGATCGGCAATGTAGAAGCTGAATTTGGGGAGGAATAGAAAGTAGGCCGCCGCCAGTCCGCTGATGAAGGAGGTGAAGACGGCGACGGTGCTGCCGTAGTGCATTGCGATGATGATCGTGGGCAAGAGATAGCCCAGAATCAGATGCTCCGGCGCCAAATGGGAATCGATCGCGAGCAGAACGAACGTCGTGAGCAGGACGGCCGTGGCAGCCACCACGACCGACGTGACCCATTCCAGCATCGAGGACTGCTTGGCACGGGCACTATCGGTCCCGAGCCGCCGATCTTCCGCCAGCCACACCGTCAATAAAGACGCGAAGACGTAGAGCGACAGACTCACGCTTGCATCGCGCGTAGGCCGCTCGAACGACAGCAGCGGCCCGGGAAAATCCGACCACACGACGCACAGGCTCAGGCTGATGGCGAGCAGACCTGCCCCCGTGCCGCCCATCAGGGCTGCAAGGAGAACCGCCGGATAGTAGGATACGAGGGGCAGCATCTCGCCGCCAAACCAGGCGAAGCTCGCGCGAATGAGCGAGGCAAGCGCGACGCAGAGGAGAGCTCCGGCATAGCCGGCCATGGGATGGGCAACGAGACGATTCCATGCGCGGCGGACGGCGTGAGCCGGAGGCGCAAACGGCCGGCCCGCAACGCTCTCGACCGCGGTGGGCATGCCCGAGTCTTGCCTGTGGTGGGCGCTGAGCTGGTCCGACGAGCGATACCGCGCGGCGACCCAGATGATGACCATGGCGGCCGCAACGTAAAGCGTGCAGTTGACCGCAGGGCTTAATGCCGGCGCTTGAGCTTCGAAGGAGCGCCAATCGAACGCCCACCAGAGGAGAACGACGCTGACGCCCACCGCCAACAGACCCGCGCGGACTCCGCCGAACAAGGCCGCGACGAATACTGCCGGGTTGTAGAGAATGGAGGGCGTAATGCCCGGGGTGAATTTATCGAACGCGAAATGCGCCGCAGCCGCGACGGCGACACAGGCGAGAGCGAAGACGTAGGCCGGCGGCGATCCGGGGGGAAAGCCCTCGCGCGTGAACTTCGACAAACCCTCGCGCAAGCCTGCCAATGACATCGACTCCACCACCCGCCCAGGGTTATCGCATGTTGAACCCAGCGGCGCAGCACCCCTCTGCAATACCTCCCCCTGAAAGGGTCCTTTCAGGGGGAGGTATGGCGTTTCCGCCCCGGCGACCGAGCCATATACGATTGCCGTCACCGCCCGCCGGGGGGCGGACCGAAATCGAGGGGCGGCGGCAAGTCGGGCTGCGGAATGTCGATCCTGACCTTGGACGGATCGAGAGCGGTGCCGCGCTCGATCCAGTAGGTCACCGATCCCGGCCAGAAGATAACGATCACAACCAGAATAACTTGCAAAAAGACCCAGGGAATGGCTCCCCAGTAGATTTCCGAACTCTTGATGCTGCGCGGCGCAATGCCCCGCAGATAAAACAGCGCAAAGCCGAACGGAGGGTGCATGAAGCTCGTCTGAATGTTGGCGCAGATGAGCACGCCGAACCAGATCAAGTCGATGCCGAGCCGATCGGCCGCAGGCGCCAGCAAGGGAATGATGATGAACGCGATCTCGAAGAAGTCGAGAAAGAACGCGATCACGAAGATGAAGGCATTGACGAAAACGAGGAAGCCGACCTGCCCGCCAGGGAGCGACGTCAACAGCTCCTCGATCCACACCTTGCCCCCGACTCCCTGGAACACCAGGCTGAAGGTACGCGCACCGATCAGGATATAGACGACCATGGCGGTGAGGCGCATGGTGGTCGACATCCCCTGGTAAAGCAGCTTCCAGGTGAGGGTGCCGTACGACGCGGCGAGGGCGATTGCGCCGACGACCCCCAACGCTCCGGCCTCGGTCGGGGTCGCCAGCCCCATGAAAATGGTCCCG
>DATBYX010000615.1:0-9468 GCA_036513475.1 Xanthobacteraceae bacterium
TTTTTTGATCGCAATTACGCGGGTGCGCAATGAGGCGCTAATTCTAAGGGACACCCTGCAGTACATCGGTCAACATGTCGATGCGATAGTTGCATATGATGACGCGAGCACAGATCGAACGCTGGAAATTCTCCGCAATGATTCCAAGGTTGCTCTGATCATTCGAAATGGGTCATGGGAAGAGGACATCGCAGCGCGCCGGATCGCAGAAGGTCGGCATCGGGGACTCTTGCTACAGATTACCCGCGAAAAGCTGCAGTTCGACTGGATGTTTTGCTTTGATGCGGATGAACGCGTTACCGAGGACCTGCGCGGCTTTGTGAAAGGGCGGCAGCGCACCAGCGATTGCGACGGCGTACGCATCCGGCTGTTCGATGCATATATGACCCCCGATGATCATGCGCCTTATCAATCGGATCGCGAACTGTTGGGCTTTCGTCGATACTTCGGTCCGGAACAAAGAGACATTCTGATGCTCTGGCGTAACCGTCCGGAAGTCTTTTTCGCCGGGCATCATGGGCGAGAGCCAGGGGGTATAGAACGGTTGCGGACCGATCTCCGCTGCCAACACTATGGCAAGTCACTGTCGCTCGAGCATTGGGAGGAGACCTGCGATTATTATATTCGGCATTTCCCGTTCGATAGCTACGGACGAAAATGGCTTGATCGAAAAGGTCGAGCAATCCATACCCAGTCTGATTTCATGCGGCCGCTATATGAATGGGGTGACGCGCTCTTTGCAAACGCCGTCAAGATCTGACCCTTCGCCTCCAGCAGCAATTCTGACCTTAGATCAGGGTTTACCTTGATAAGCAGAGATCACCTGATGAGACTTCGTCAGTCGCGTGAGTGCCAAGAGCAGTCATTGGCCCCCCATCTATTCGATGACCTCGTCGGCGCGTCCGAGCAGTGGTAGAGGAAACGTGAGGCCGAGCGCCTTGGCGGTCTTGAGATTGATGGCCAACTCGATTTTCGTGACCTGTTGCACCGGCAGGTCGGCAGCTTTTTCGCCCTTGAGAATGCGGCCCGTGTTAACGCCAATTCGGTGGAACGCGTCCGAAAAGTGCGTTCCGTACGACATGAGACCCCCGGCGAGAACGAATTCGCGGTACGGGTATATGGTTGGCACCGCGTGGTTGGCCGCAAGCTTGACCAGCAGATTACGCTGGGTCAAAAAGAAATTCTCACCGCTTACCACGAGTGCACCCAATCCTTCGCTGACGAGGGTCGCGAAGGCCGACTCGATCTCGCTGGGACTACTTGCACTCAGAATCACGACACGCGCGTCGAGAACACGTGCCGCATCCTGTACGACCGCTCTTTCAGTCGCGGTTTGCGGGATGTTGGCTGGGTTGACGAGCACCGCGATCGTGGTGGCTGGAGGCATCAGGTTGTGCATCAGCTCAAGGCTTTTTGCGATCAACTCTACGTTCAGTACCGTGATGCCTGTAATGTTCCCGCCGGGCTGTGCAAGGCTCGCGACGAGACCAACTTTGACCGGGTCGGTACCAACAAAAAAAACGATCGGGATCGTTTGGGTCACCGCCTTGGCGGCCACCGCTCCTGGGGTGCTAGCCCCGACAACGATAACAGCCACCTCGCGGCGCACCAAGTCCGCAGCCAGTGCAGGCAGGCGGTCGTTTTGACCCTCTGCCCAACGGTACTCGATCGCTACGTTGCGGCCCTCGACAAAACCCGCATCGGCTAAGCCACGGTGAAATGCGCCGACATAGTCGCGCATCGTTTCAAATGATGCACCGCTGAGAAATCCGATCACCGGCAGCGCCGGCTGCTGCGCACGCGTCGGAAGCGGCCACGCCGCCGCGGTACCACAGATCGATTTGATGAAATCGCGCCGTTTCATTTGCCCTCCGGTGCTGAGGACATGGTCCCGACACAGACACTACCACATCGCGACCCGATTGTACGGGCGTTGGATCACGTTCAAAAATGGCCGAGCCAGTTTGGACTATTATTGCTCCGAAGGACCCGCTTCGGGTCACTCTGCGACTGAGCCAGTCAGGGTGGCCCATCCATTCATTTCGGGATCGCTCTGAACGCTGAACCTTCACGTCGCCTGAGCGCCGTGCCTGACAGCGCCGCACTGCGATCTGAAATTCAGGTGTCCTCGCGGGTGAGAATGGCAAAGCCGTGGCTTGTGCGGGTCTCATCCCCGGCTGGGGCATCTGTCACCACCAACGTTGAGCCCGGATGTAGCAGTGAGGTCATGCGCTTGGCGACCTCGGGCGCAAGGTCGATCCGCTTGACGGTCTCTGCTGCAAGCAACGCCGAGGCGGCCACTTGGCTTGTGCCGGCGCTCAGTCCGAAGGCGAGCCATTTGAGATGAGCCGGGTCGTCATCGGGTCCTGTCAATGTAAAGGCGTGGGTCCCGAATGGCTTTTCAGGGTCCTCAATGCCGATTGGTGCGGTGAAAGCCTCGTTGCCGTTGATGAAGGCGATGAGCTTGCGATCTGCGGTGGAGACCACGAAGGATGAGGCCTGGTGCGTCTCCTTGGTCGCGCTGACGGGGTGGGCCGACTTGGCCGCCACGGTCTTGACTGCCTCGCGCGCCATCTCTTCGAGATGGTGCGATATCAGCAGGCCGGGATGCTGGAAATCCGTCGCCACGACGTCGCCGTCTGCCATGACCACCGGCGTTCCAAGCGTCGTCACTCCAAACAGCAGCTTGGCGAATTCCAGCGGCAGCCGCACGCAGCCATGGCTTGCCGGATAGCCGGGGAGGTTGCCTGCATGCAGGGCGACACCGCCCCACGTGAGCCGCTCCATATAGGGCATGGGAGCGTTGTCGTAGGTCGAGGAACGGTGGTTCTTGTCCTTTTCCAGGATCACGAATACCCCCGCAGGCGTGCGATGTCCGGGGCGGCCGGTCGAGCAGGTTGACGCGGCTATCTGCACGCCATTGCGATAGATCACGACCCACTGCTTGGGGATCGACACCAGGATCACCACCGGTCCTTCCGGGGACCGCTCGGGTTTCCAACTGAATTCGCCGGGTTTGAGCGTAGCCGGGTCTACCGGTTGATCTTGCGTCTGCGCGAAGGGGGATTTTACCCCGAGCGGGGCCGTGACCGACGCGGCCAGGAACACGCGCCGCGACATCCTCGGGGGAGGCAGAGTGAAAGTCTTCATTGTCAGATGCCCCCTCAACGTGGTCATATTGCCCGCTGCCGTAGGCGCGGGCTCGCTGCGGGACCTACATGCATGCGCGAATCATCGCCAGTTTATGCATCAGCCGGGACTCGTTTGCGAGTAGCCGGTGCTTTGGTCGGGATTTGGGCACGCAGTCAAATTGCTGGACGCGCTCGCGCACGGCGCTGGCAGACCTCATGACGTTCGCACGCGCGCTCGCAGCGGCGCTTCTTATAGCAAGCGTTTCGCTGGCAGGCTTTGCGTCTGCGCAGCCGTACCCCAGCCGTCCCATTACGCTTGTGGTGCCGTTCCCGCCCGGCGGCGTAACCGATGCGATCGCGCGCATCATTCAGGACAGCATGTCGCAATCGCTCGGCCAACAGATCATCATCGAGAACATCGGCGGAGCCGGGGGGATGATTGCCGCGGGCCACGCAGCGCGCGCCACGCCCGACGGGTATACGCTCCTGCTGCACCAGGTTGCGCTGGCGGCGGGCATGACGCTTCACCGCAATCTCGGCGTCGATGCCGAAAAGGATTTCGTCACGATCGGGCTCATCAATAACGCCGCTACCATCCTTGTGGCGCGCCCCACATTGCCGCCGAGCACTCTCGCTGAGCTGGTGCACTGGATGAAGGAGCCGGGACAGAACGCCAAGATGGCGCATCCCGGCATCGGCTCGTTCGGTCATCTGTGCAGCGTGCTGTTCGCCCGCGAGATCGGCGCCAAGGCCGACCAGATCCCATATCGCGGTGCCGGCCCCGCGCTCAACGACCTGTTGGCGGGTCACGCGGACCTGGGCTGCCAGTCCGCTGCAATCTCCGAGCCCTTGATCAAGGCGGGCAAACTCAAGGCCTACGGCATCATCGGCCCAAGGCGCTCCGCGGGGCTGCCGGATCTGCCGACCATGGGGGAAGCAGGATACAAGAAGCTCGATCTCGAGTTTTGGCACATGCTGCTCGCGCCCGCCGGCACGCCAGACGCTGTGATACATCGAGTCAACGCTGCGCTCCGCCACGCGCTTGCAGATGCGAAGGTGACGGACACGTTCGCCAAGAGCAACATGGAGCTTTATCCGGCCGACGCATGGACGCCTGAGGCGGCTGCCGCGCTGCTCAGGCGGGAGATCAACCTTTGGAGCGACGTGATCCGCACCAACGACATCCCGGCGCAGTAGAGCGGGGTGCGAGGAGGGCGGATGTTCTCCTCAATCCGGGCTACGTTTGCTGTGCTACCGGGACTTTCTCGTTCGTTCCGGACTCCGGAACCTGGGCAGCGTATTTCAGCCCCTCTTTGACCTTGGGCACAGTCACCTTCAGGTCCGTAATGGGCAGCCCGTGGGTCGGCGCGATGGTTTTCACGCCGAGGCGCTCGATCAGGTGATCCAGTCGATCGCAATAGGCGTCCATGTTGGCGAACTTGGTCCAGAACAGGGCCAGGTCCGCGAACACCGCTGACACGTCCGGCAGGTCGAGCGAGACCGCCTCCTCCGCGACAAGACCGCAGTGGCCGTCCTGGTGATAGTGGCTGTAGGCGAAGCCGTCGCCGGGAAACAGCACGCGCTCGCCCGTGTCGAAACCCCACCACGTCGTGCGCAGGTCACGGATGACCGGCTCGACCGCCATGAGGCTGCGGCCACCGAGGTCAATCGCGTCCCCCTCGTTCATCCAGCGCATGCGAGATTCATAATGCGGGAACGCCAAGTGGTAATCGCTCACGTCGCCGCAGAGGATGGCCTCCGGAAAGCGCTGGAGGATACGACCGAGCCCTCCGCAGTGCGGCGTCTCCTGATGGGTGACGAAGAGATATTTCAAGGCCGGGACACCGCGGGCAAACAGCTCGGCCAGGTGCCGCTCGATGACGGGAAAATCCTTCGGGTGACCGGTTTCGACCAGCACGGACGCGGTCTCGCCGGCGACCAGGAATGCGGCGTTATAGGCGTGATAGATCTTGCCCTGGTGGCGCTGCGCCAGGCAGTCGCCGATCCAGAAGACGCCGGGCGCGATCTCGCGGGGCATTCTGCCAGTCACGGCTCAGCGCTCCTCGTCACGAGCGACGTAGCGCGAAACCGCCACGCTCTTGTCCAGTCCCGCAAGAACCTCGTCCAGCATCTCCACGTGCCGCGCGACGACCTTGCGGCCATGCAGGATGCAGCCGTATCCGGGCGCGATCGTCTCCACGTCGCATTGATCGAACACAGCGGCGATGCCGCGCCGGATCGCAGCGGTCGGCGCCCCTTCGAGCCACCAGTAGCGCGTGTTGAGCAGGAAGGATCGCAGCTCGCGCGCGGACGTGGTGTCGTCGTCGGCCGTGACGATCCAGGGTCCGTCCCTATGCGCGCGCCAGACATGGGTGAACATGTCGGAGCTGAACAGGGTGCGTGTCGTGCGGTCATAGAGCCAGCGCGTGGCGATGAGCCGCAGCGGCGCCTGCATGACATCGATGGGCCGGCCCTTCGTTCCCAGCTTGATCGTGTCCGATCGCGTCACTGCGGTGACCGGCATGGCGTCCAGGATGCTCCGGCCATCCGCCTTGGCGCCGAAATCAAACCACAGCGCCGCGTCGATGTTGCTGGTGTAGCACTGCTCGACGTTGAAGTGCCCCGCGAACGTTTCGACATTGTTGATCGACATGAACTCGTTGAGCCGCAGCGGGAACAGGGATAACGGCAGCCCGGGCGCGATCAGCGACTCGATCTGTGCACGGATTGCCGGCTCGTCCTTGCCGAAGCCGGTGTCGATGAGCATGGCGGCATCGCTCTGCGTCAGCAGATAGCTGTTGGCGACCGAATATCCGCGCGCACTGGCAGGGTAGGAGCTGACCCGGCCGTCGAGCGCATAAGGGTGCTGCAGAGCGTAGACCTTGTTTTCGGCGAGCACGGCGATTCCGCCTTCCATGCCGGGCATCGTCCGCAGCGGCACAGACGCGGTCTGGGTCAACATGGACATGACGGGAAGCTTATCGGGCCTCCCCGAGGAAGGAAACAGCGTCCGCCGACTGCGCGCGCAAAACGTGCTATTCTCGCAAGGCGAGGCATGGGCGCGAGGGCTTGCATGCCGGTGCGCGTTCAGCGGCAGGAAAGACAATGCGCGGCGTAACGTTCCTCGGCGAGCGCAAATTGCAGCTCGCGGAATTTTCCGATCCGGTTCCGGGAGCGCGCGAGGTCATCGTCGAGATCAAAGCTTCCGGCATGTGCGGCAGCGATCTCAAGTTCTATCGCGCAACGGGCGGCACTGTTGCGCTCGGACTGGGCAAGATCAGCGGCCCTGTCATCGCCGGACACGAGCCGTGCGGCATCGTGGCCGCGCTCGGCGCCAATGTCTCTGAGCGCGCGGCGCGCATCGGCGCGCGGGTGATGGTGCATCACTACAGCGGTTGCGGCGCCTGTCCTCATTGCCTTACCGGCTGGTCGCAGATGTGCGTGGAGGGCAGCATTGTCTATGGGGTGACCGGGCACGGCGCGCATGCGCCCTATATGAAAGTTCCGGCGCATACCCTGGTGCCGCTGCCGGACGAGCTCAGCTTCGCGACCGGCGCGGCCATCTCGTGTGGGACCGGCACGGCCTATCAGGCGCTCCGGCGGATGCAGCTCAGGGGAGGCCATACCATAGCGATCGTCGGCCAGGGGCCGGTCGGCCTTTCCGCGACGCAACTCGCCGCGGCGATGGGTGCTCGCGTCATCGCGCTTGATGTGAGCGAACAGCGGCTCGCGCGCGCCAAGGATTTCGGGGCGGACGCCCTCATCCACCCAAAGTTCATTGATCCCAAGGCCGACGATCCGGCCGCCCTGATCAAGGAGCTCACGCATGGCTTGGGCGCCGATTTGACGCTCGACACCTCCGGCACAGCAGAAGGCCGCCTGACAGCGGTACGCGGCACGCGTGCATGGGGCGTAGCGTGCCTGGTCGGGGAAGGCGGCAGCGTGACCCTCGATGTCAGTCCCGACATGCTGCGCAAACAACTAACCGTCATGGGGTCCTGGACCTTCTCCACCGTCGTCCAGGCGGAGTGCGCAAGGTTCATCGCTGATCGCAAGATCGCCGTAGATGGCCTGTTCACACATCGCTGGCAGCTGGCGCAGGCGGAGGAGGCCTACCGGCTGTTCGACACCCAGACCAGCGGCAAAGGTGTCTTTCTGATGTAGACTGTGATACTACTCTGCTACAGCAAAAATCAAAATACGGTCTCATCCGGAAGGGAGGATAGACATGGCTCGGATACATCGACGAAAGCTGTTGCAACTTTCCGGCGCCGGCGCACTCGCGGCGAAAGGCGGCGGCCTTGCGGGGATTATCGCGGCCTCGCGGGCGCCCGCCTACGCCCAGGCCGCAACGGTGCACTGGCTGCGCTGGAACGACTTTGTTCCCGCCTCCGACGAGCTTCTGAAAAAGGAAATCGCGCCCGAGGCGGAGAAGGCGCTCGGCCTCAAGCTCAACATCGAGACCATCAACGGCAACGACCTGCAGGCGCGCACCACGTCGGCGATCCAGTCCGGCTCGGGCCCGGACGTCATTCTCGGCTTGAACAATTGGCCCCAGCTCTATGCCGAAAGCGTCACCAATGTGGACGACGTGGTCGAGGAGATCGGCAAGGCGCAAGGCGGCTTCTACGACGAATCGAGGGCCGTCGCCAATGACGGCAAGAAGTGGCTCGGCGTGCCTTGGTGCGTGCTCGGCGCCATGATCGTCTATCGCAAATCATGGCTCGCGGAAGCGGGCGCCAACGCATTTCCCACAACCTGGGAGGAATATCGTGGGGTTGGCAAGAAGCTCAAAGCCGCCGGTCGCCCAATCGGGCAGACCCTTGGCCATACCTTCGGAGATGCGCCGACCTTCACCTACCCGTATCTCTGGTCCTGGGGCGGCAAGGAAGTCGAGGCGGACGGTAAGACGGTCGCGCTGAATTCGAAGGAGGCGGTCGAATCCGTGAAATTCATGACCGCCTTCTGGAAGGAAGCGCATGACGAAGGCGGGCTGGCCTGGGACGACACCAACAACAACCGCGCCTTCCTCTCCGGCACGATCAGCGCCACCTTGAATGGGGCCTCGATCTATCTCTTGGCCAAGGGCAAGCCCGACACCTATCTCGACGAGAAGGGCAAGCCCATGTTCCAGGACATGGCGCACTCACCCCTGCCCAAGGGGCCCGCCGGTCAGTTCGGCTATCATCTGCCCATGACCAACATGCTCATGGGATATTCGAAGAACCAGAAAGCGGCAAAAGATTTTCTGCGCTGGGTCACCTCGAAGGAGATCTATCAGAAATGGTTCAACTCGCAGCAGGGCTACTCGGTCGGCGCGACGACGATATGGGAGAAGGATCCGCTCTGGAATAAAGACCCCGTCATGTTGCCGTTCCAGACTGCGGCGCGTGCGGGCCGTTTCCCCGGTTATGCAGGTCCCGCCGACCGCAAGGCGGCTGAAGGACTGAGCAAGTACCTGATCACGGACATGTATGCCAAGGCCGCGCAGGGAATGCCGGCCGAGGATGCGGTGAAGTGGGCGGATGGGGAGTTCAGGAGAATCCACGGCAGCTGATAGGTAGTGGCTTGACCTGAACCTCGTCTCTCGATTGCTTGCGGCGGCGAGCAGGGGCGCTTCGCGCCTTTTGCCATAGGGGACCGAATGGCCGTTACCAGCTATGCCCTTCCCGAGGCTTATGCCCTGCCATCGCGGCGGGGTCCGATCACGCGCCTGCTTGAGGACGAGCGCTGGCTCGCGCTTGTCCTGCTGCTGCCGACCGTGGTGCTGCTCCTGTTGTTCATCGCCTATCCCTTCGTGAAGGGCGTCGAGCTTTCCGTGACCGACGCCAAGGTCGGGGTACCCGGCAGCTTCGTCGGGCTGCGCAATTTCGCAGCGCTGGCGAGCGACACCATTTTCCGGACGGCGGTCTGGAATACCTTCGTCTACACGGGCGTGACCACCGTGTTCAAGCTGGCGCTCGGGCTCTGGCTTGCGCTGCTGCTGAATCGGCATTTCAGGGGAAAGGCGGTGACGCGGGCTTTCGTTCTGCTGCCCTTCATCATTCCGACCGTGCTTTCCACGTTCGCCTGGAAATGGATGTTCGATCCGACCTTCAGCGTGATCAACTGGACGTTCTATCGGCTCGGCTTGATCCAAGGGCGCATCGCCTGGTTGAGCGATCCCGACCTTGCGATGCTTTCGGTGATCATCGTGAACGTCTGGCGCGGCGTGCCGTTCTACGCGATCAGCCTGCTTGCCGGGCTGCAGACCATCAATCCCGAGCTGCACGAGGCAGCGGCCATCGACGGCGCGAAGCCATGGCAGCGCTTCTGGCACGTGACGTGGCCGCTGCTT
>DATBYX010000616.1:0-20296 GCA_036513475.1 Xanthobacteraceae bacterium
ACGTTGCGCTCGACAAAGCGTGGCCCATCCTCGTCGATCCGGAACCGGTCATAATATTTCCCGATCAGGAAGAGCTGCGTCTCGCCCGAATCGATGTGCGAGTTGATGCCGTCGAGCATGGTCCGGTAGCACGCAAATGAGGACACGGCTTTGGCCTCGCGTTGCGAGCCATCTGCCTCTACGGTGTATACGGTGACATGCCTGGTCAGCCGTCCGTGGTCGGTGTTGTGCTTCGGCAGCATCTCGATCATCCCGCGCAGGCCGGCCACATCCTGCTGGTACCACGTCATGTTCCTGCGGATTTCGGGGCTGTACGTGGTAATACGATAGTTGAAATCCGGCGCGCACAACGCGAGCCAATCCATGAACTTCTCGTCGTCGAGCAGCAGACAGGCGCGATAAATCGTCTCGCGAATAGCCTGATCCAGCGATTTCAGCTCGGACTTCGCCAGAATGTTCATGACAGACCTGCCGCTCTCTTGCACCTCGAAACTATTCGGCGGCGACAGCCACTTCCGGGAATGGGTCACTGGGCGAGCGCCCCATCCGTCCCGACCACTCCTTATAGAAGTGTCGCATCCCGATCTCGTCGTGGATCGTATTGTTTTCCCGCCTGCCATGCAGAATGCGCCGAGGCGTGGAGCCCGGCTGCATTCCGACGCCCTGCCCCGTGATGCCCAGCAGATCCTCGTGCAGGTTGCGCCCGAACGGCCCCCAGATGGTGTTGTGGTCGCGGACGCGCTGCTCCTGTTCCTCCATCGAGTCACGCTTGAGGCCCAGGCCTCGGAATTCAATCATCACGCGGTCGGGACCCAGCGGAGTCATGGTGTCGACACGCAGAGAGGATCCGCGGATGTTGTAAGTCGCGCCTGGAAACAAATCGACCATCTTCCAGCCGTTTCGGGCCATGCCGGGGAATGACAGCACACGGTCCGCTGCTCCCTGATACGCGTCGTATTTGACCTCCATCGAACCCACCGTGCAGTGGCCGTTGGGAAACGCCGTGTACTGCCGCTCGAAGTAACCCTTCTGCTGCATGCTGGTGGCGCGGTTAAAGTAGTGCATGTAATCGTGGTAGAACTCGCTGTTGGTATCGTGCCACAGCTTGTAGTTACTGGGAATGATCGCCTTGTGATAATGGAAGATCGTGAGCGGCTCGGTATCGAGCTCCTGTTTCATGATGTCGAAGGCAGCGCCGATGTACTCGGAAAGCGGCTCGACATTGCTGTCGAGCGACACCCAGACGAATCCGCCGTGCGCAACCTCGCAGGGCAGCTTCTTGAGCGAGACGTCCTCTTTCCTCAATCGATCCTGATAACCTGCCTTCGCCCGGGGAATATCGACGCATCCTCCGAAGCAATCGAATTGCCAGGCGTGAAACATGCACGTCATGTGATTGGCATTGCCGGATGGCTCGGCGACGGTAAGGCTGCCTGACGGTTGTCGCAGGATCAGATTGCCGCGATGCGGGCATACGTTGAGGAACGCCCGCACCTTATTGTCCGAGCCGCGCACGATGATTATCGGCTCGCGCGCAAGAGTCAGGGTGCGGAAATCCAGTGGCTCGGGCAGCTCCGATTCATGCACGGTAGCAAGCCAGACTTTCTTCCAGATCTTCTCGAGCTCTTCCTCGAAGATGTTCCGATCGCTGTAGATTCGGCTGTCGACATAGGGGATGGCTTCACCGATGTCGTAGGCGGCCTTTCCCATCTCGATGTTCATGGCAAGCTCCGTGGCGTGCTATGCAAGCACAAGCTGTCCGCTTGGTGTATGTAAGCCAGTATAGCCGCTCCCGCTAGCAGCGCAAAAATCGATCCACTGCATACCGCAATAGCTCGGCTCTATCGGGTTAAGATTGCGCCGCCGCCGATCGAGACCCGAGGTTAGGATCCGGTGCAAAAACTCGCTTTCCTCACCGTCCCCTCAGATGAACACGCGGCTGATCAACGCCAGCACCACCAGGAGCACGATGCCGACTGCAAGGCTCCAGGTGATGAGCTTCTTCTCCACGGGCAGGAGCGGCTCGTAGGCCATCTTGCCCATTTCGTCAGCGATCTTGGGTTCCTGTTGCGACATGCTCTCCTCCTGTCAGCCCGTGACGAGGGGTGGTTTTACGCCGGCGAAAAAGACCAGCGAGATCGCCAGGGCCACCCAGATCACAAATCCGAACAGCGAGAGCAAATAGACTGCGGCCAAGCGGCCGATGCCCTCCGCCCAGAGCTGACGGAAATTGCTCATGACGCCGATGGTGAAAAACGTCAGCACAAAGAAGATGCCGCGGAAGGCATTGGCCTCGAACATCGCCGCCTTGACCTGGGCAGCAACCGCGGGCGAGGCAGCGAGCGCCATGACCAGGATGATAAGGAATGTCAGGACATAGCCGATGACGAACTTCGGGAAACGCTCCCAGATTTCCCCGATCTTTACCGTCTCGCCCTTGCCCACATCGATATGCTTGGTCCAGATCCAAGCCAGCAGGAAGGCCCATACCCCGATGAAGATGTCGATGAACACCTTCAGGGTCGCGGCCGTCCCCAGGATCCAGCCGGGCTGGTACTTGATTCCTTGCGCGGCGGCGTTGGCGAGGATGAGCGCCTCGGTAATGCCGCCGCTCGCTACCGCTGCGCCATCGGTCTTGACCGAGAGCGCCATCCATGCGCCTGCTGCCATCGGCTGCTGGTCGAGGAAATAGGCGGCTGCAAACGGCAGAACGAGCAGCTCGACCACCGCAAACACCACGACCAGGGACGAAACCATGATCGCCACGACGGGGCGAGCGCGAATAGCGGCTCCGGTAGCGATTGCTGCCGATACGCCGCAGACCGCGATGCCCGATGCCAATGGGGCAGCCCATTCCCGGCTGAACTTGAACCAGACGCGAGCGACGTAATACACTACCGCCCAGAATATCAGATAGGCGACGATGATCGAGGCTAGGCCGAGAAACATGAGCGAGGTCGCCAAGCTCAACTTTTCTGCCGAGACAATCCCGAGGAACCCACCAAGAAGGACGATGGCGATCTTGATGTACATTTCCGGCCGAATCGCCTCCTTCATCCACGCGGCAAGCCTTGGGAGGAAATTGCCGACGATCAGTCCCACGATCAGAGCGATCACAAAACCACCCTCGGCCGTGAGCCGCAGCGACCAGCTGATCCCGAATTTCTGCATATCGGCCGGCGTGTTTACCGCGAAATTGGCGTAGCTGCCGATGATCCAGCAGATATAGCTGATCCAGAATACCGCGGTGAAAGCGAGGATGAAGCGCCTAACATTGGCTTTCAGCGCTGCAGCACCGGCCGTCATCAGCGCCAGCAGCCCCACATAGGTGGCGACGAGGGCGCCGACACCGCCCAACCCGGCATACCCTTTTGATATTGGCGCCAGCGCCTTGCTCAGGTCCGTCCATACGGCGGTGGTGACCACCCAGCCGAGTAGGTCCACACCCCCGAGCACGCCAAGGGCGAGCACAAAGATCACCAGCCCTATGATCAGCGAAAGCAGGTCCTCGCTGAAGGCTTTGCCATTGCCATTCATTTTTCCTCCCCTTTTAGCAGAGCGGGTCGTGCGTTAAATTGCACAGGCAATTCACTTCGACCTCTTATCGTGCAGAGCTGTTGAGCCTGGTCCCTCCACTCTTATCCGGTGTCACCCAAGCGCCGTCGCAACGACTGAAATCACATCGCCCACTGCAGGATGTGGTGCACGGGAAGCTTGCTCATGCGCCATTCACCCGTCTTCGCATCGTATTCCGAACCGGTGAAAACGTGCCACTCGGCGTCGTCCAACTTCGGATGATCGGCGCGGTAATAGTAACCGGGCCACCGGGTTTCACGTCGGAACAGCGTGTGTCGGGCCACTGCTTCCGAAGTGAGGACCCGGTGATGGAGCTCCCAGGCTCTTTGAAGCTGGTGAAGGTCCTCAGCCCCGAGATGCTCGAGATCCTCCTTCAGCATGGCCAGAAGCTCCATACCCCGGTTCAGCAAGTGCTCGTTGGTGATGTAATAGGTCGTGTAGCCACCGACGTATTCGTCCATCAGCTTCTCCAGCCGTTGCAGGCCGTGCAGCGGCAGCAGGTAGTTCGGCGAGACGGTCCCGGCAACGATCTCGTTTCTGCCTACCTTGTACGTCTCCAGCGGCTTGAAGATTTTTCTCGCAAGCTCCTCGACCCGCCGTTCGTCCACTTCCGGGACGGCTCCTTTCAGATCCATCACGTACTTGACGGCCGATTTTCCCGCGATCCTTCCTTCCGTAAACGAGCCGGACGAGAACTTGTGGGCAGACCCGCCGATCGTGTCCCCGGCCCCGAACAGCCCTTCCAGGGTGGTCATCCGGTTGTAACCCCACTGGTAGTCGCCGGGCGCGCAGTCGTCCGGGCCGCTCGCCCATGCGCCGGAGCAGGTGGCGTGGGAGCCCATGACGTAGGGTTCGGACGTGGTCAACTCCGACGCCCTTTCCTTGGGATCGATGTTCTGCGAGGCCCAGACAACGGCCTGGCCGATGGTCATGTCGAGAAAATCTTCCCAGCCGATCTCCTCCTTCTCCCAGGTATCGAGGACCTGCTGGGTGTGCATGTAGATGGGGCCCCTGCCGGCCTTCATCTCTTCCAGCATGGCATGATTTCGCAAGCAGGTCGGCATCGGCTTGATGTCGGCATACTTGCCGACGAGAGACTTTATCTCATCGAACCGGGTTATCTCGTAATTTTCTCCGTACGCGTTGGTGGCATGCGACTTGAGGAGCAGAAACCAGGCACCGACCGGACCGTAGCCATCCTTGAATCGGCAGAGAACGATCTTGTTCTCCATCTGGGTCATTTTGGCGCCGGCCTCGATCAAAAGACCATACGCGGATGCGCTGCTCCACGGCGCATACCAGGTCCTTCCCATGCCCTCCCCGACCGCCCTCGGCCGGTAGATGTGAGAAGCGCCGCCAGCAGCCACGATGACCGCTTTTGCCCTGAAAACGTAGAAATCGCCGGTGCGCACGCTGAATCCGACCGCGCCGGCAACCCTGTTGGGACGCGTCCTGTCCATCAGCAGATGCGTGACCATGATTCGGTTGTACACTTGGCTGGCGGCCTTCGCGGCGGCTTCGGCTACAATCGGCTTGTAGCTCTCGCCGTGGATCATGATCTGCCATTTGCCTTCTCGCAGGTACCGGCCCGTCTCCGGATTTTTCATGATGGGCAGGCCCCACTCCTCGAACTTGTGCACGGTGGCGTCGACGTGCCGCGCGATATCGTAGACGAGATCCTCCCGCACCAGGCCCATCAGATCGCCGCGTGCATAGCGCACATGGTCTTCCGGCTGGTTTTCACCCCATTGCATGCCCATGTAGCAATTGATCGCCGAAAGGCCGTGCGCAACCGCGCCGCTTCTCTCGATGTTCGCCTTCTCGACGACGACAATCTTCAGGTCGCGTGCCCAGTATCTGGTCTCGTAGGCGGCCCCGCATCCACCAAAGCCGCCGCCTATGACCAGAACGTCATAATCCACTGATATGGTTTTTCGGGAGGAGAAGAACCCCATCGGATCACACCTGCTACTTCTTATTAGTCTTTCACGGAGGCGAGCGTAGGGAGCGCCGCCACTTTGAGCGCCGTAGGCTCGTGCGCGAGCAGCGGCGAGCTGAGCCCCTTCGGGTCGGGAGCTTCATACTCCCCCGGCCCCTTGATCGAGCCCCAGGGTGTGGTCCTGATAGGGAACGTAAACTCCTTAACCCGCCCGTCGCGATATTTGATCTTCCACGAGACGGATCCTTTTTCTTTTTCCCTGAGAACCCGAACCTTATGCCCCATCGGCGCGAAGTCCGCGTACCCGCGCACATCAATCGCATGCTGCGGGCATGCCTTCACGCAGGAGTAGCACTCCCAGCAGAAATTGGGCTCGATGTTGTAGGCCCTCCTGTAGGTCCGGTCTATGTGCATGATGTCGGAAGGACAGATCTCGACGCACTCTCCGCAACCGTCGCATCGCATCATGTCAACGAAGGTAGGCATGCCACGTCACCTTATAATGTTGCTGGTCTTGGCGGGCGCCGGGAGGTCCGATGCGCCGCTTGCCTCCTCCCGCCTTTTCTGAAAGGCCGCCACTGGCTTGTAGAACATGTGCGCGAACTTCGACCACGGCACTGAAACGAACAGCAGCGTCGTAAACAAGATGTAGCAGGCCAACAAGAATAGGCTTGCGGCGCCGACCTTGTGTGCCGTTTGCACGAGATGCCACAGCAGCCCGAATGCCACGCTCGCCAACAGGCTTCCGACGAACAGGTCGGCACGAATGAGACGGAAGGGCGATTGCTTTTCATAGGCGACGTTTACTTTCAGAGCGAAGAAAAACCATAGACCGCCCGCGAGGACCATCAGGGCGCCAATGTTCCAGAGCGCCGTCACTGGAGACGGCGTCCGGGCGGCCCTGGGATAGACAAACAGCATCAACACGGTGGTGACCACATAGATGACAAAGCCGTACATGATCAGGAGATGCGAAGCCTGCCTCTGCCACTTGCAGAATTCGCCCGAGGTCAAAACCTCCTTGCCAATCGTTCTGGCCGCGAGAGAAGCGATCTGCCAGCCCGCAAGCTGCCTCTGCGCAGCGGCCTCTGCTCTCTTTCTCCGCAGAGAAAAGAATTCCCAGCTTCGTTTGTGATAAAGATCAAATAGCGTTCCAAGCGCAACCGCCAACATCATCAAGATCGCGTAGATCTGCATGACCAAAGGAGGAACGGATTGCGAGAGGAGGGTGAAAGGGTTGCTGGAGAACATCTTACTTCCCTGCGCGTGCCTCAGTTGTCATATCGGGCAACCCTCGGCTACCTGACCGGGCGCGCCGCGTTTCCGCATCGGCCCCTTCGTTACCGAACAACGGCCGGATCGACCGGCCGGTGTCTCTTTTTTCTTTTCTGCGCGATGTCACTGCATGCCCCCCCTTCATTCGCAATCTAGCAGAGTTTTGAGAGGCTTCAAGACACGCGAGGGGGCGTGCCATATCGGCCGAGCTGATGTGCGCCGATCTGGCGAATGACCTCATAGCCGGAGTGTTTCACCGCTGCGCATGCTGCGACGCGCACTCGCGCCATTGCTCCGGTCCCGATTTCATGGCCTACACGAACATCGAACGACGAACGGGAAATGCTGTCATGTCCAAGCTGGTGCCGCCCCATGGCAGAGCCGAGCTCATGCCGCTTCTGCTGCCGGAGGCCAAGCGTGCGGAAAGACTCAGGCGCGCACAGGGCCTCATCCAGGTGCCGATGAGCAGCCGCGAGACATCGGATTTCCTCATGTTGGGAATGGGAGCCTACACTCCGCTTACCGGCTTCATGGGGCGCGAGGATTGGCGCAGTTGCTGCGGCGACATGAAGCTCTCGACCGGCCTGTTCTGGCCAATCCCGATCACGCTCTCCTGCGCCAAGGATCTGGCTGATCGCATCGCCGTGAACGAAACGGTTGCGCTCGTTGCCCAGGATACGGGTGAGATCATGGGCGAGCTCGAGGTTACAGAAAAATACACCATCGACAAAGCATTCGAGTGTCATAACGTGTTTCGCACGGTCGACCCCAAGCATCCGGGCGTGGCCAAGGTCATGGCTCAAGGCGAGATCAATCTGGCCGGCCGCGTAACGGCCCTGAGCGAGGGAACGTACCCGCACCAATACATGGGACTCTACTACCGACCGGCCGAGACCCGCGCGCTCTTCGCCGAGCGGGGCTGGAGTCGAGTCGCAGCATTTCAGACGCGCAATCCGATGCACCGCAGCCACGAGTATCTCACCAAGATTGCGATCGAAGTCTGCGACGGTGTGCTCATCCATCAAGTGCTGGGGGCGCTCAAAGCGGGCGACATCCCGGCGGACGTTCGGACCAGGGCGATCGACGTGCTCACCGAGCGCTATTTCGTCCCCGGCACCTACATCCAGGCCGGTTATCCGATCGAGATGCGTTATGCCGGTCCTCGCGAGGCGCTGCTACATGCGTTGATCCGGCAGAATTTCGGCTGTTCATACTTGATCATCGGGCGCGATCACGCGGGCGTCGGCAGTTATTACGGTCCTTTGGATGCCCATCATATCTTTGACATGCTCGCGCCCGGCAGCCTGGCGATCCAACCGCTCAAGATGGACGTGACGTTCTTCTGCTATAAATGCGATGGTATGGCGACGGCGCGAACCTGTCCGCATGGACCCGAGCACCGGCTGCAGATCTCGGGCACGCGGTTGCGCGAAATGTTTGCCAAGCACGAGAAAATTCCTGACGAATTCAGCCGGCCCGAAGTGGTGGCCGTGCTGCAGGCCTACTATGATGAAATCGGCCGATGACGAACGGGGCGATAACTCGATCCAATCGCGGCAGCCGGACCCTGAGAAGCAACTCCTTCTTGGAACTGAGGCCATTACATGGCATGTGGAAAGTTCCTTTAGCTGCTCCGCGATTTAGTAATCGCTGGCCTGCATGCAGGAACTTGCTCGTAGTTAGATGAAGCATTAAGCGCTCTCCTCCAAACACAAGGAGGGCCAGCACGAATGCTTTGGTTCATCATCCACATTGCTTCGTTCCTCACAGCTCTTCTGGGCTCGGCAGAGGCGGAAGAAGGCATCGCCTCGCAATACGGGCGAGAGAGCGGTCACCGCGTTGCCTGCGGCGGGGAACTCAATGAGGGCGGCCTCACGGCGGCACACAAGACGCTTCCGTGCGGAACTCGGGTCCGCGTCACCAACAAGCGCAATGGCCAAAGCGTGAAGGTAACCATTACCGATCGCGGGCCGTTCGTGCGCGGGCGCGTGATAGATCTTACTCCTGCCGCGGCGAAAGCGATTGGGATGAACGGCACCACATCGGTGTCGGTCAGCAAGGAATAGCAAATACGTCTGGATTTATGGAATTCTACGTCTGGATTTATGGAATTCCACGGCCATACTTTTGTGGGGTCGACCCATTTGGGTCGCCCTGCATCCGGCCGCATGCTGAGAAGAGGGCGAGGCAATGCGGGGCACCCCCAGTCGCCCCTACGGGATCACAGAATTCATGGCGTTGTAACTAGGCCCCTGCTCGTCGCGACGATCCAACGGCTGCCCCACAGCACAATTGAATCGACTCTTCCTAGTCCGGGCACCGTGTCTCCCCGCGCTGCCGTCCAGACACCGGCGGGGCCCTCCAAAACCGCCGTGCCGTTATAAACGCTTCGCACGCGCCAGCCTTCAATCGTAGTGGGCTTCGTTTCGGGTACCGGTGTGCGCCTGGCAAACCCATTCATCGCCTGAGGTACAACGCTTCCCGTGGGATCGCTGGGATTGTCTAATGCGGCTTCCGTGGAACTCTGGCGCGCAATCAATGCAAATTTGGCTGTCCGCGATTCAGGTGCTTGCGGGATGCTCTGGGTCGATGCGTATCGCCGCCTTGCTCTGACTTCGGAGACGGCGGGAGGCGCAATCTTTCCAATGACCAATGCACCGGCAGCTGGGTCGCGACGTTCTTTCTCGGCGCCTGCAATTTGATTTGTAGAAGGAGCAGCTGAATAGCCGCCGCTATCTTTCGAGACCGGGATCAAGCTGCGGCCAAAAAAATGATAGGAGCCCAAACCCGCAACCCACCCGATCCCAACCCCTACAAGGAGGGCGCCAGTGAAAGTGATCGCACGGCGTCGATCGGCCAGCGGACGTATCGCCGAGTCCGGCGGGTCCTGGCGCTCGCCGATTTTGATCTCGCTCTCCCAGAAGAATGTGTTTCCGATATCAATCCGATCCGTCTGATCGAGCCCCGAGAACCGGAATTGCGCGTGCTGATTTCCATGCCGGCCGTTCCCGCTCGGGTCTCCAAACGGAGCCAGGCACTGCCCTGAGGCAACATGATCTCCCTCGACTTGCGAGGTACCGTCGTCTGCTGCGATTGAGGATGAGGCCGCCTCGCTCCGCACGAGCTCCGTTCGCTGCGTCACTTGGCCGGGATCGACCTCAGTGGCAGAATGAGCGGCAGTGCCTTCGCGCCCCTCTGCAAGAGTCTGCCCGGGCTGCTTGAGCGGTGCTTCGGCCCCTCCTTCAAGCGTCGTTGCGGCTGACGACGGGGTGCTTGAGCACTCATCTCGTTTGCCGGTGGCTGGCCCGATGGGGAAGTACAGCCGGTGAAGCTCGGCCTCTTCCACCTGCCACTCATCGAACAAGTCTTTGATTGCGGTAATCTGCCCGCGCTCGATCGCGGCCCGAATCGCGGATGCGCCTAAGCCGCTGGCCTTTGCCGCTGCCGCGAGCGTGTAGAACATCCGCCGGCCCTGGTTCCTCAATCGCGCCGGCGATGGTGCGCCACAATGGTTACCGGAAGGTTAACGCCGGGTTGTACTTCGCCACGCTCGACTGTTACACTTAGATCTGTGCCCTATGTCTGCTGCCCGATAAACGGGCGCTCTGTGGCAGCAGTTTCTGTCGGCGCCGAGCCAGGACCATGTCCGGTGTCTTGGAGCACAGTTTCGCGGGGTTGCTCGTAGATATTTGCGTTGCCGGGGCGGTGCTTGGCTCGTTCTATCACCTGACCGCCATCATCCTGGTCCTGCGCTTTCCGCGCGCCCGCAAGGTGCCACCCGCACCCTTCCCCGCAGTGACGATCCTGCGGCCCCTGCACGGAAACGAGCCTGGTCTGTTTGGCCGCATCGCATCGCTGTGCCGGCAGGATTATCCCGGCCGCGTGGACGTCATCTGCGGGGTACAGCAGGAGAATGACTCCGCCATCCCGGTGGTTCGTCTGCTGCAAGCGACCGGTCGTCCAGAGATCGAGCTGAACATTGATGGCTGCGAGCATGGCTCGAACCGCAAGATCTCAAACCTCATCAACATGCTACCGGCAGCGAGCCAGGACGTGGTGGTGATCTCGGACAGCGACATCGCCGTTGATCCGCACTACGTCGCAAGCCTCGTCGCCGAGTTGGAGGAGCCGGGCGTCGGGGCAGTGACCTGCGCCTATCACGGCACTCCTGCGGAAGGCATTTGGGCGCAGCTTTCCGCGATGAGCATCAATCTGCAGTTTCTCCCCAACGTGATTGCAGCGGTGAGCCTGAATGCGGCTCACCCGTGCCTTGGAGCGACCATTGCCCTCCACCGCGAGGTGCTGGCCCAGATCGGAGGCTTTCGCCGCTTTGCGAACGAGCTCGCAGACGACTATGCCATCGGCAGCGCGGTGCGCGCGCTGGGCCGCAAGGTCGTCGTATCGCGGTTTACCGTCGGGCACGTCTGCTTTGAACGCGACTTCCGCGCGCTCTGGGGGCGCCAGCTCCGTGCGGCTCGCACCATTCAGGCGATCGATCCCGTCGGTTATGCCGGAACCATATTCATGCATCCGCTGGCCCTTTCGGTCGTGGCCGCCATTCTGGGCGTGAGCGGATCGTTTCTGCTCATCAGCGCTGCGCTGATCTGCCGGCTTGCGCTGTGTTGGGCGATCGAGCGGGCGTTTGCGCTGCCGCGTCATCGCTACGCGTTGATTCCCGTGCAGGACGCAATTGCATTTGCAATCTTTCTGACGAGCTTCTTCGGCAGAGAGGTCGAATGGCGCGGGAAGACCTACACCGTGGCGGACGGATTCTTGAGTCAGAGTCGTCGGTAAGGAGAGTGATTTCGCGGCGCGCAGCCGTCTGATCGAAGCCCGGCGGATTCTGGGCACGCATTTCGGCCGAGCCGCTTAGTCATCTCACCCCACGTACCCCGCATCGTGAAACCAGCGGATCGCGTCTGCGAGCCCCTCGATGTAGGGCCGCGCCTTGAAGCCAAGCTCGCGCTCGGCCTTGCGCGACGTGAAATACATGCAGTGCTTGGCCATGCGCACCGCATCGATGCTGGCGAATGGCTCTTTCCCGGTCAGAAACGCCAGCCCCTCGGCGGCATAGGCAATGGGAAGCGCGACCGCGTGCGGGATGCGCAGGCGCGGCGCACGACGTCCGACCAGCCGCGATATATCCTCCAGCATCTGCGCAAACGGGACGTTCTCGCCGCCAAGGATATAGCGCTCGCCGATCCTGCCCCGATGCAGAGCAGCAAGCTGTCCGGCAGCCACATCGTCCACATGGACCAGATTGAGCCCGGTGTCGACGAAGGCGGGAATGCGCCCCTTGGCCGCTTCCACGATGATTCGGCCGGTCGGCGTCGGCCGCACGTCACGTGGGCCGACGGGGGTGGAGGGATTGACGATGACGGCGGGAAGTCCCTCGTTCGCGACCAGCTGTTCGACCAGTCTCTCCGCTGCGATCTTGCTGCGCTTGTAAGCGCCGATTCCCTGCTCCTCGGAAAGCGGCTTTGTCTCGTCCGCCGCACCCCCCACGTGCGGATCAAGCGCCAGCGTCGCGACGCTGCTGGTGTAGACGATGCGCTCTGCGCGCGCGCGCAACGCCGCTTCCATGACGTTGCGGGTGATAAGCACATTGTTTTTCAGGATTTCCGACGACTTGCGGGCCCACAGCCGATAGTCGGCTGCGAGGTGAAATACATATTGTATGTCGACCATTGCCGTTCGCGCGGAGCTCGGGTCGCGAAGATCGCCCTCGTAAAAGTCCAGATCAAGTCCCGCGAGATGATGGCGCGGGCTCGTCGGCACGGCGGTAGCACGCACCGCAAATCCCGCTTCGCACAGCGCTTTTGCCACCGCCGAGCCGATGAATCCTGTGACCCCGGTCACCAGAACCTTTGCCGCGCTGCTCATAGCCTCCCACGTAGCGCGGATTGAGCATCAGCGAAATCCACCGCCGGTTTCCGGATGGGAGGCACCGCATCGCCTCTTCGTAGGGGCGAGGCATTGCCTCGCCCTGTTTCAGCATGCAGCGGCGGATCGAGGGCGACCCAATGGGTCGCCCCTACGAAGGCGCAAGACGCGCCTCACGCCTCCTCGCTCTCGTCCTGCCAGGGAATGAGCCGCCCGCGCAACACCAGCATGGCGCGGTCGAATACGAGACCCGTCGCCAGCATGACCAGGATGTAGACGAACACGGTGGGCGTCTGAAAAAACCGCTGGGCAAACATGAGCGCGGCTCCGACCCCTCCCCCGCCCGCGATCATCTCCGTGGTGAAGGTGATGATCAATGCCACCGGCACCGTTACCCGAATCCCGCTTAGAATGTGCGGCAGCGCCGCCGGAAGCACGATACGATGGAGCATCGCCCGTTCCGAGGTGCCCATCGCCTCCGCGGACCAGATATAGACGCGGCTGACCGACGCCGCACCGTGATAGGTCGCCACGATCATGGGAAAGACGCAGTTGAAGGCGACGAGCAGGATCTTGGAGATGTGATCGATCCCGAACCAGAGCGTGAAGATCGGCACGAACGCAATCTTGGGCGCGGGGAACCCGACCGAGATGAGCGGATCCAGGAACCAATGGACCCATTTCGATCGTGCCATCAGAAGACCTGCCATGACGCCCGCGACCACTGCGATCGCGAGCCCGAGGAAGGTCCGGTAGAGACTCACAAGCAATGGGTCGATGATCTCGCCTTCCCTCAGCAGCACCCAGAACTGCTGGGCCACGCCGATGACGCGTGGAAGAAATAGCGGTCGCACGAGGTCGGCCCAGCCGGCGAGCTCCCACGCTGCGAGCACCATGAGGAGCGGATAGGCGTAGAGGAGGAACGCCCCGAGGGCGGCAATGCCGCGTCGCGCCGTACGCGCTGCCTCAGGCCGTGCGGTGATGGGTATGAAGCGATTCATGCCAGCGCAGGGCGTAGTGCATGACCGCCAGCAGCAAGCGGTCAGCGAGATAGGCGATAACGACGAGAGCAAGGATGCCGCCAAACATGTATGCGTAGGCGCCATTCTCGCCATAGAGGAAGATGAGCTTGCCCACCCCGGTCTTGGCCGCGATCATTTCCGCCGAGATCGTCAGCACGAAGCAAAAACCGAGCGCGATGCGGATCCCGGTGAAGATGGAAAGGAGCGCGCCGGGAAGCAGCACGCGCCACAGCACGAGGTGATGCGGCGTTCCCATCGCCCTCGCGCTCCAGACGAGCAAGGCCGGCACGGCTTTCACGCCGTGATACGTGCTCACGATCACCGGCAGCAGGCAGGCGAGAACGACCGAGACGATATCCGTCACGTCGCCGATGCCGAACCACAGGATGAAGAGCGGGATCAGGGAGGACTTGGGAAGGGAATAGGTGGTTGCGACCAGCGGGCCGAAGAACCTGTCCGCCTGCTGCGAGGTTGCCATCGCAAGCCCGATGGCGATTCCGAGGATCGAACCGATGGCGAGACCGGCAAACGCACGGTAGACCGAGATCGCGAGGTTGAGGGCGAGCTCGCCGTTGCGGGTCATCTCCCAGAGAGCCGCAGCCACGGCATCGACCGGGGGCAGGAATGCGCGGTCGACGAGATCTAGATCGACGGTGAGCTGCCAGATGAGCAGCACGATCACGACCGGCAGGAAGCGCCAACCTGCGCCCAGCCAGCGCCGCTGCGTTCCGCCCGGAAGCGCCGCCACCGTTGTGCTCATGCGGCAATCGTCGCAGCCACCTGGCGGCGCACGGCGAGCCAGACCTCGTTGCGCACAGCATTGAAGTCGGCATTGAGCATCGTTGTCTCCCGGTTGCCGCTGCGATCGATAGCGATGGTGAACTCTGCGACTATGCGGCCTGGTCGCTGCGACATGACCAGCACGCGGTCCGAGAGATAGACGGCTTCGTTCACGTCATGGGTGACCATGACCACCGTCTTGCGGGTCGCCTGCCACAGGCGCAGGAGTTCATCCTGCATGGTTTCGCGGGTCTGGGCGTCGAGCGCGCCGAACGGCTCGTCGAGGAGCAGAATGTTCGGATCGTAGGCAAGCGTGCGGGCAATCGCCACGCGCTGCTTCATGCCGCCTGAGAGCTCGCGGGGAAACCGATGCTCGAACCCTTCGAGCCCGATGGTGCGAACGAGCCGGCGCACCGTCTCCTCGCGCTCGCGCCGTGCCACTCCCGTCATTTCGAGGCCATAGCGGATGTTCTGCGTCACGGTGAGCCAGGGAAACAGCGCATATTCCTGAAACACCACGCCGCGGTCGGTGCCCGGGCCCGTCACCGCTTTGCCGCCGACCTCGATCACTCCGCTGTCGGCACGAATGAAACCGCCCAGGATATAAAGGAGCGTGCTCTTGCCGCAGCCGGACGGGCCGACGATGGAGACGAATTCTCCCTCCGCCACCTCCAGATCGACGGTAGAGAGCGCGGGCAGATTGCCTTCACGCACCCGGTAGCATTTGTTGAGGTTCTTGACGCATATGCTGATCATACCGAGCAGGGATAGGGCAGGAGCCCCATGTTCAGGTGCTCGGCAACGTTCACCGGCTTGTCGATCAGCCCCTCGCTGTGCATGGCATCGATCGGCGTCTGGATCGTCTTGGCGCCCACGCATCCGTGGGGGTCGCGGTAGTAATCGCCTTTGGTCATGAAATAGGAATCGAGGACGTCGGCCGGCGACTTGGTGAAGTCGGCGGTGATCTCGATCGCCTTCTTGCGATTGGCCGGATCGTAGAACCATTGCAGGCCGCCCACATAGTCCGCGAGATACGACTTCACCGCTTCCGGATTCTTTTTCAGGAATGCGTTGGTGACCACCTGGAAGATGACGGAATACGGACCGAACGCGTCGCCTCCCGTGAACAGCGCGCGCAGGTCGCCCTTGCGCACCTCTGTCGCCATGAAGGGAAGGATCAGGATGCCGCAGTCGATGCGCTTTTCACGCAGCGCCGCAGCCTGGTTCGGGAATGCGACTTCAACGATGGTCAGGTCCTTGCGCGGATCGATGCCGTCCTTCTTGAGCTTGATGCGCAGCGCGAGATCGACGGCCGAGCCGAAGGCGTTGATCCCCACCTTCTTGCCCTTGAGGTCCTGGGTGGTTTTGATCGGAGAATCGGCAAGCACGAAGAACGTATTCTGCGCGTAGCCGGCGTGCCCGTCCTGATAGTTGTCGGAGACGATGGTCATGCCTTCGGGAACGATGCTCTTGAGCATCGCGGTGGCAAACACGGCAAAGGAGAGCGTCGCCATGTCCGCCTGCCCGGCGGCGAGCAGGGTGCCGGCTTCGGGTGTGCCGCGGGTGAAGGTCATATCGACCGTGTAGTCCTTGCCGTATCCTTTCAGCACGTTCTTCTGCATCCACTCGAGGTAGATGATGGTTTCCATCTCGTTGGGGCCGATGCCCCCGCCGGTGGCATAGCGGATCGTCGCCGGCGCGGCGCGCGCGAGGCGCACGAACGGCATTGCGAGTGCGAGCGTGCCGGCGCCGGCCGATCCGACCACGGCACGACGGGTGAGCGGTACTGTTGCGATGCTCATCATGTTCTCCTGTTCCCTCGTTACATCTACGGTTACGGCCGCGCCGGAGCAGCCGCAACGCCCTCGATCTCGATCAGCATTCCCGGATGCGCCAGCGTCGGTACGCCCACCAGGGTACGCGCCGGCGGCCTGTCCTTGTTGAAGTAGCGGGCGGAGATCTGGTTGAGGATGTTCTGGTTGCCCATATCCGTCGTAAAGATGGTGAGCTTGAGGATATCGGCCATGCGCGCCCCGGCGGCATCCATGATCTCTTTAATGTGAGCAAATGTTCGCTCGGTTTGCGCGCGGAAGTCGGCCGCGAGCCACTGCTGCTCCTCTTCCGGATCGTGGGGATGCTTGTGATAAGTCGGGATGGCGCAGCAGCCGGAGAAGAAGATGAGACGGCCGCCCTCGATCGCATAGGCCGCCGAGAACGGGCTCTTGAACTCGGGCCGCATGGGGACGTGATGGATCGCCTCGACCTTCATGCATGCATCCTCCACGGCTTACCGAGCATAAGCGCAGCGTTTTGCCCGGTGCAAGCGACCTGAGCCGGCAATCGCCGCATTTCTCGGTCGTCATGGCCGGGCTTGGCCTGGCTTGGCCCGGCCATCCACGTCTTGGCCGCCTGAAGAAAGACGTGGATGCGCGGGACAAGCGCATGACGGTCAAAGAGATTTACGCAAGGAGATATCATGCTGGAACGCAAGAACATCTTTCCCGAGGGTCTGTCGAAGCGCATTGTCGGCGGGCACGTGCTCTACGCCCCGGTGGTCACGGTGGTGCCCGGCCGGCTCATCTTCGTCTCGGGTCTGCTTGCCCGCAACAGCGCGGGCGAGATCGTGGGCAAGGGCAACATGCGCGAGCAGATCCGGCAGGTCTGCGAGAATCTCAAGACCGCGCTTGCCGCGGCCGGCGCAACGCTAGCCGATCTCATTCGCACCCAGACATTCACCACCGATATCGATGCCTTCTTTGCGCACGTGGATGTGCGCATGGAATATTTCGGTGCGGCGCTCCCGACCAGCACGACGGTTGAGGTACGTCGCCTCTCCCATCCCGACTTCCTGGTCGAGGTGGAAGCCATCGCCGCTTTGCCGGCTTCGTGATCGAAGCCATGGCTGCATTTCGAGTTGTTTGCGTGGCCGGCCGAAGACACGGCCTTATCCCTCCCCCGAAGGGACCCCGAAGGGGGAGGGCAGACCGCCGGAGCGAAGCGACGGCGGTCGGGTGGGGGTGATGCACGCTGATGCGCTGGAGCATGGCCCCCACCCGGCTCGCTTCGCTCGCCGACCTCCTCCCCCGATGGGGGAGGTATTACTTACCCCGCGCGCTGCGCCGAGCGTGGCGGTGCTTGCGCAAACGAGAGGGCGCCGGCGACGGCGGCGAAGCTTGTGAGCAGCACAATCACGTCACGCCCTGCCGAAATGAGATCATGCATCCCGGCGTGCAGCGTGTTGTGCCCGGAGCCGGTCAGCACGGCGAGCCGCCAAGCGAGCAGCGAGGAGGCGGCTGCAACGCCGACGCTCACTCCACACGCACGGGTCACGTTGAGAAATCCTCCGGCCTCCCCGGTCAGGCTTGCCGGCGCCGCCGCCACGATCGTGCTGTTGTTGGGCGAGACGAACAGCCCCTGCCCCACCCCGAAGAGCGCAAGCGCGAGCATCACCAGCGGCAGCCCGTCCCGCGCACCATCGAGAACGGTGCCCAGCATCATGAGCCCGGCGACCCCGATGAGCATGCCCACGACGGTGGGCGCCCGCGCCCCGAGCTTGTCGTAGAGGACGCCCCCCACCGGCGCGGCGGCTCCGATCAGCACGGGAACGATGCAAAGCCGCAGTCCCGCGGTCAGGATCGAATCGTGATAGGCGCGCACGAACACGAACGGCATCAGAAAGAACAGCCCGAACAACGCCGCATAGGACAGGAGGCCGGCGATGTTGCCCAGCGCGAAGGCGCGGTTGCGAAACAGCGCGAGATCAATGAGCGGCGCGTCGGCGTTTCGCTCGCAGCGAACGAAGAGGACGAGCAGGATCGCCGCCAGCAATGCCGCGCCGAGGAGGAGCGGCGACGTGGCCCCCCACGCATAGCCTTCGTTCAGCACCACCATGACGGCCGTGAGCGCGGGCGCAATCAGGAGCGCGCCGTTCCAGTCGAAGTGCGCCTCAGCCGGCAGGTCCCTGGTGGACGGAAGCACGAACCAGCCCATGACGGTGCCGCCGAGCCCCACGGGCACGTTGATGAAGAATACCCAGCGCCAATCCAGCACGTCGAGCACCAGGCCCCCGATCGCGGGGCCTGCGCTGAGGCCCACGGCCTGGGCCGCGGCCTGGATGCCGAGCGCGCGGCCCCGCATCTGCCCGCCGGCCGCCACCACCACGATGGCGACGCTGTTCGAGGAGAGGAGCGCGGCGCCGATTCCCTGGAGCACGCGAAACGCGATGAGCACCGGCAGGTTGGGGGCAAGGCCGCACAGCCCCGAGCTCAGCACGAACAGGAGGAAGCCGCCGGTATAGAGGAGCTTGCGCCCGAGAATATCGGCAAGCCGCCCGAAGATCGGCAGGAACGCCGCCATCGCCAGGAGATACGCGACCGCGACCCAGCTGACCGTGCTCAGTTGCGCGTCGAATTCGGATTCAAGGCGCGGCAGGAGGAGCTGCGTGATGCTGGAATCGACCTGCCCCATGAACGCGCCGATGCACACCGTGCCCACCACGAGCCAGCGGTAGGACGGCGCCCGCGCGAATATCTGCGCCGCCGGCGGTTCGCGGCCCGTGCGGAGGGCGTCGCGGATCGCGGCGATCGACGCCGGTCCGGAGCCGGTTGCCGTCTCGGACCCTGGCGCTAAAGCTTTTTCCAGCCTTGGAGCTCCCTGGCGCGCAGTACTAGGATGCAACGACATGACTGACAACCGCGACGATATCTACGGTCGGCGCGCCCGCATCGGCTATACGTCGCCCCCGCTCACGACGGAAGTGTTCCCGTACGAGTTCTATCAGATGGTTCCGGCGGGGGTGACCCTCGTCCTCACCACGCTCGCGATCGTTGCGCGCAGCAAGGACGAGGTCGATCGATCCTACGACATCAGCATGCAGGCTGCGCGCGAGATGGCCGCGGCCGGCGTCGACATCGTGGTGCTCGGCGGCGTGCCGATCAATCTCTCCCGCGGCTATGCCAATGCGCAGCAGATGATCGCCGATCTCGAGGTCGAGCTGAAAGTCAAGGTGTCAACCAGCGCCTCGGCGCAGGCCGGCGCCGCGAAGGCGCTTGGCTGCAAGAAGGCGATCGTGGCGCACCCCTATGCGCATTCCGAAACCGATCGTATCGCGAGCTACGCCGTGCATTTCGGCTGCGAGGTGCTCGGCGCGTGCGGCTGGGGCAGCGCCTTCAATCAGATCGGGCGAATCCCGCGCTATGCGGCGCTGGACATGGGGCGCAAGCTCAAGCGGGAGCATCCCGCGGCTGACTCGCTGCTGTTGGCGTCCCCCCACTGGCCGACCGCCGGGGCAATCGAGCAGCTCGAACGCGAGCTCGGCATCAACGTGATGACCGCGCAGCAGGCAATCGTCTGGGACGCTTTCCGCCGTTGCGGCGTGAGCGATCCCATTCCCGGCTTTGGCCGCCTGCTGCGTGAATTCTTTGACCCGAAACGGTTCTTCCCAACGAAACTCGATTAAGCGTGGCGCCGGTCAAGCCGTACGATGTAGATGCTCCCCTACCTGTGGCCGCGACAATGAGTCGGCTTCTGGCAGCGGTTTTCCCTTCGTCTCGGGCAGGAAAGGCACGGCGATCAGCCCAAGAATATAAAACAAGCCGATGATCGTTGCCGCTTTGCCATAGCCACCCAGGCCGACAATCAAGGTGCCGGCGATCAACGGTGCGATCGCGGAGATCAATCGCGGTGCATTGAAGATGAAACCGGCAGCAGTCGCTCGCATCCGCGTCGGAAAGAGTTCCGGCAGCCATATCGGCGTCCACGAAAAAACCCCTTGGATAAAAAATCCATACACCGCAAAGACGAGCAGCAGCAGATGGATCTC
>DATBYX010000617.1:0-3457 GCA_036513475.1 Xanthobacteraceae bacterium
TGCGCGAGAGTGGAAAACACCATCGCGAACAGCAACAGGCCCGCCACAAGCCAGCCGCCAGCGACGAGTAATACGGCTCTTTCGATGGTGCCGCGCGGACTTGCGTTCTTTTGCGCGGGCACGATCGTCAGGCGGACCAAAAGGATCGACAAGCCCGGCGAGGGCGGTCGGCCCCCAATTTCCGAGTTGCCAAGAAACCCAAAAGGGCCGGCGCAAGCCGGCCCTCCTGAGCAAGGTTTCAGATCAGCCCTTCGTCACGACGGGAGGAGGAGCTTTGCCTTTGCCCACCCCAACGCAGCCGGACACGCTTACCGCCACGAGAGTGGCAACCAGCGCAAACAGAAGCTTTTTCATTGCAATCCCCTATGTTGCTGCCCTTGGTTAATAGAGCGTGAGTGCACCACGAATCCCTACTGCTTCTCTAGTGCTTAAAAGCCACAGTGGGGATCCAAATGCGCCGGGAATCAGGGGGAGAGACCTGCGCGGGTTGGGATCACCGAGCGCTCTCTCGCGCGCACATGGGAGTTGCTCTCACGCTCTTTCAGCAGGACGCTGCAGCGCGCCGAGAAAGCGCAGGAGCATGCTGTCCTGTAGGAGTCGGCTCGCAATCACCACAAGCCGGATTGTCAATTTCGGTAGAACGAGGTGTTGTCCGGTCTTGAAGGCCAGCCATGCTGCGAGCGCAGCGTCGAACGCATTCGATGGCGGGATGACGTTCAACAACCAGGCTGGCGCACTTGAAGAGCCTTGCAAAAACTGTCTGATGCCAAGTCCTGGTGCGATGCAGGTGACAGAGACGCCCTCGTGTGCAAGCTCCGTCGCAAGGGCCGCGGTGAACGAATTTACAAACGCTTTGGAGGCGGCATAGACCGCCATGTTCGCTCCCAGCATGTAACCCGCAATTGATCCGACGTTGAGGACACCACCGCGTCCGCGCATGACCATCTCGGGAACAAACCGCAGGGTCAATTCGGCTAAGCCGCGGACATTGAGATCGATGAGGCTTATCTGCTCGCTCGTGGCGAGCCCGGCGGCGGGCCCGAACAAAGCGCCAGCGTCATTGTTCACAAGGATGTCGCAGTAAAGGTCATGTTCAGCCAAGACGTGCTCGATTGATTGAAGCGCGTCGGTACCGGCGGGGTCGACCGCGAGACCGGCGGCTCGCGCACCCTGGGCAGTAAGCTCGGCGACAAGCTCATCCAGTTGCCGGCGTCGGTCGTCAACAAGAAGAAGAAACGAATCCTCCAGCGTGGCGAGGCGTGCGATCTCTTTGCCTATTCCGGACGTAGCGCCTGTGATGATGATTGCGGGGCGTGCGCCTTCCTTCAGCATCCGGTCCCGCGTGAGTTCCATCGGCAGGGAGATCGCGGCGCTCGAGGATAACCGCTGCGCTCGCTCTAGCGGCATTGAAATGCGATGACCCCGCCGCCCTCGGCGGAGGGAGTCATCTGAATGATCTGCCCCTTCTTGCCGAATTGACGGCAGTGCGCCTGCGTCGCGTCCATCGCACTCTGGATCCCGCCTTCGGCATAAGGCACTTTGCCGCCTTGCTCGTTTCCCGTGACGCTTCCTGCGCTTCCGCTCGAGCCGGCACATCCTGTAAGCGCCACCATGCCCGCGAGCGCCAGAGCGGTCCTCCAGGGCTGCGACCTACGCACTACAGATTGTTCACGCATGCGATTCCTCTACAGAGCAGTCACCTCAGGCGGCACAGGCGCGCACCGTCGAGAGGACGAATTCGCTGGGATATCCCCCTCCCGTCCAGTCAAGCCGCGTCTGCCTGCCGCCGTCGTCCTTCACCAACGAAAGCTCCCAGCGCTCGGTCAGGGTATTTGATGAGATGCGCACAACCCCTTGTTCAGGATAGTCGGTCCTGGATAATCCACTTTTCCGCGGCGCAAGGTGTTGGTAGGCGCAGGCTGCGATTGTTCGATAATCGCCGTCGAGGTTGTCCAGCGTCACCGGATCGTGAGAAAAAAACAGCTGGGCGTAACTGGCCGACCCTGCAACCACGATCGGCGAGGCCATCAGCAGCACGAGGGGCCGCAACTTCATAGGTTCTTGTCGAGACACAGGTGGCAATATAAGGGGCGAGGCTTTGTTTGCAAAACGCGCGCAGATATCCGAGGCATGCCTGCTGCTGCGCGGGGGTTATTGTCGCTAAGGTAGTAGGGAGGTTACGCCGCATGGGGTAACGCAGCGGCCTCACGCCCGCCTGAACTCGGTGGACCGAGTCGGACACATTCTCCAAACTGGCCGACAAAAGGCAGTACCCCCCAACAAGTCCATTCGAGCGGAACGCGCTGCAGTAGGGGGGCGAAGATCTCAAAAGCCCTCGCAGGGGTCGCACGCGTTGGACATCCGTTCCACCCTGAAGGCTTGCGTCGCAAGCTTGCGATTGCCCTGCCAGATCTCGAAAACCCAGTCTCCAGGCACGAGCTCGAAAGCGTCTTCCAGGGTATAGGACGCATAGCTCGTCTCTCCGATCCTGGCCTGCAGCACGAACTCATCCTGCCTTATCGGCTTGGAGGACGAGGAAGGGGTCAGTCCGGGCGAAGGAAAGATGACAACTTGCCTGAGCTCGACCGGCGCAGCATGGGCCCTGCCCACGACCTCATACCGAAAGCCGAAGGTCGTGCCGATCTGAGCGGGAATGGTCCGCAGCGTTGCCGCATGCCGCACGTTCGACGCCGCAGCCCTGTTGATGCCGAGTACATCCCTTCCCTGGACGTCGCGGTCTACCGTGTAGATCCCGTATTCCGTAAAGCGGATGCGCTCGACTAGCGCTGCCTGGGCGTAAGCGGAAGGGCTCGTCAGCAACAGCGCGAAAATGGAGAGGATGATTGTCATTGGGATCCCCCATTTGCGATCGACACCGATCATTGACTCGAGCTAATGGCTGCCATATCCCGCGTCCTGCAGCAAAATGGGTTTGCAGGTTTCGGCGCGCCTCAACGCCACGGATCCCGCGGCAATTCGCGGCCGTGCCGCGCGAGATATTCAGCAATCTCGCGCTCGGCCTTGCGCATTCGCCCTTCCGCATATCTCGCAAGGAACAGCTGCCAGAGGGAACGCTTGCTCGTGCTCTGTTCTGCTCGGTCCGCGTCTGCGGAGGCAAACAAGACGGACATGGTCATGGTGATCTCCCGTGAGCCGATCAAGTTGCGTCGATGCACGGGAGGCTAGCGCGGAGGTTCATTTCAGAATGTGATGGGCATCACAAAAATGCGCTTTTTAGTACAAAGTTCAAAGGAAGTGTGAACCCGCTCACACGCAGGCGCCTTCAACGCTTTTCCCTCCGCCGCGAGATGCGCGCCAGGAAGGGGGACCGGAGCGCCTTCCAATCCTGGGCGTTTGTCCTTTGTTCTCAAGAATTTCAGCCGGGTCGCCCTGCGCGGAATTGACCGGCTCCGAACCGGCTGCATAATAGCCGAGCACCTGGAAGTAATTGAGGGGA
>DATBYX010000618.1:0-3758 GCA_036513475.1 Xanthobacteraceae bacterium
GAGGTCTTCAGCCAGCGCTATGAGCGCGGCTCCACCATCGTCACCAGCAATCTGCCATTCGACGAGTGGACCGGCGTGCTCGGGTCCGAGCGGCTGACCGGTGCGCTGCTCGACCGACTGACCCACCACGTCCACATCCTCGAATTGAACGGCGACAGCTATCGGCTCAAACAGAGCAAGCGACGCCAGCGCCAACCACAAGCCGCTGAGCAGAGCGACAACTAACTCCAGGCTTGAACCGAAATAAAAGCCAGGTAGCAGGCAACCTGGATAGGAAGAATGCTGCCCAAAGCTGACCCCCACTGCCTCATCTGATTTGTTCCGGCCGATTTTCCTCGGCGGGGCCAATGGATAAGGCAGATCAGCATGACGCGTGTGACGAAGTGCGTTAGCCGCGGCGTAGCTGGCCAGCAAAAGCCCTGTGGATTTGCCGCTGCGCTTGGACGACGCCAACGCGTCGCCCACAACTCCACAGGGCCAACATCAGTAAGCATTGATTTTAGGATTCAGAAGGGGAGCTGGGGCCGGCCGGAGGATCAATTGAGGCAACGGGAGCTCGCTTGGTGAGGCAACGCTCGACGTCTCGGGGACCTTCGCCGGTGAGGCAATACGCTTCTCATTCTGTTTGTCGCGCAGCAAAAGCCGTCCCGTGGGGCATTTGGCTCCATCCGTGATGCAGTTTTACTCCGGCCCGCTGATACATTTTCTCTCCGGCGTTGACACGCCAGGCAAGGTCAGTGGGTCGCGTCGGTTCTACGTGATAATCTGGAGGGTTCTGTGGGGTCGCGCGACTCGAAAGGCAGATGCCGAGGCGCAGCGCGCGACACCATTGAAGCCGGATTGAACTGAACCGCGGGAAGGCGCGCGGGCTATGGGGATTGTGCTTGGTCGGTCGACCCGCGGGATGCGGCTGCAGAGCGCGTGGTGATCATCCGCCGTCGCGGTGGTGGCAACTGGTGATGTAAGCGGACGGGCGTGGCTGACCGGAGAGTTAGCGGAGCGACCAGCGTCGCTATGTCGAGGGGCACGAGGAAATCATTCGCGCAAGGGGACCGATCTCGGCGCGCTGGAGCGAGGTCTGGGAGCTCTCTGTGGTGACGAAGAGAGCCGGTCATGAGGTGTCGTACCGGGCCGAGGTCTTGCGAGAACCGGGATAGGGTAACGGACCGAGCAGCTCCATCTGGCCGCCGCAATCGGGGCAGATCTCAAGCGAGAATCCGGTCAGCTGGCGGTATCTTTCACGATAGTCCGTCGGCGGGGCCGGTGTGGCAGCCGCCGGTGGAACGCGAAGTAGTTGACGACAGCGGGTGAGCTTGGCAGCGCGATGGCCGTTGGCGAGAAAGCCGTAGTGGCGGATGCGATGGAAACCGCCCGGTAGGGTATGAAGCAGAAAACGCCGGATGAATTCGTCGGCGGTAAGCGTCATCACCTTGGATTTGCCGTGGTGGCGATAGTCGTTCCAGCGGAAGCTGACCTGCCCATCGGCAAGGGCGATTAGCCTGCTGTTGGCGATGGCGACGCGGTGGGTGTAGCGGCCAAGGTAGGACAGCACCTGCTCGGGGCCGGCGAAGGGCCGTTTGGCATAGACGACCCAGTCGATGCGTTGGAGCTTGGCGAGGGCACGGTTGAAGACCGCCTGATCGGTGAGCGGGGCAAGCGTTCCGAAGAAAAACAGGCCGCTGAACGAGGCCTGGAGCTGGTCCAGGAACAGTCGTCGGAAAAGCTGGGAAAGCACCTGCACCGGGAGGAAGAAGCCTGGCCGGCAGGCGATCCAGCGCGCGCCATCGCTGGACAGGCCGCCGCCGGGGACCAGACAATGAATGTGAGGATGGTGCTGCAGGGTCTGGCCCCAGCTGTGCATCACCGCGACGACGCCGATCTCGGCGCCGAGATGACGCGGATCGGCGGCGATCGTGCGCAGCGTCTCGGCCGCGGCGCGGAAAAGAATGGCGTAAACCGTCGCCTTATTCTGGAATGCGATTGCGGCGATCTGGGCCGGTACGGTGAAGACGACGTGGAAATACGGCACCGGAAGCAGTTCGGCTTGGCGGTCGGCGAGCCACTCGGCCCGCGCGAGCCCCTGGCACTTTGGGCAATGCCGGTTGCGGCAGGAGTTGTAGGCGCAGCGCACCAAGCCGCAATCCTCGCAAAATTCCGCGTGGCCGCCGAGCGCCGCAGTTCGGCACGCTGCGATGGCGCCCATGACACGGCGCTCGGTGCGGCCGAGATGCTCGGCATGCACTTGGCGGTAGGTTTCGCCGTGGCGGCGGAAGACCTCCGCCACCTCCAGCCCGGTCGCCATAACGGCAGTTCAGGTCGGCTCAGCCATCTCCAGCTCGAGCCGGTCGAGCGGGCTTTGTGTGCTGCCGATCGTGGTGGTCGCGACCCGGGCGTAACGCGTCGTGGTCGACAGGTCGTTGTGGCCGAGCAGCACCTGGATGGTGCGGATGTCGGTGCCGGCTTCGAGCAAATGAGTGGCGAAGCTGTGCCGCAGCGTGTGCATCGTCACCGGCTTGTCAAACCCTGCCGCGGCACGAGCCGCTCGGCACGCGCCCTGCAGCACGCTGGGATTGAGCGATCGGCTTTGGTTGTGGCCGGGAAACAGCCAATGATAGGGCTTTTCTGCTCGCCAATAACGACGCAACATGGCGAGCAGCCGCGGCGACAGCATGACGTAGCGATCCTTGCCGCCCTTACCTTGCTCGACCCGGAGCAACATCCGGGCGCTGTCGATGTCGGCGATCTTCAGTCGGACCACCTCCGATACCCGAAGCCCGGCGGCATAAGCCGTGGTCAGCGCCATACGGTGCTTCAGATTCGGAACGCCTGCCAGAAATCGCGCGACCTCGTCCGTGCTCAACACTACTGGCAAATGCCGCAGCTTGCGCGCATAGGGGATGCGCTCGACCATCGCCGAGCGCCCGAGCGTGACGCCGTAAAAGAAGCGCAAGGCGCAGACCGCTTGGTTGAATCCGTCCCAGGAGACGCCGCGCGAGACGAGATGCACCTGGTAGGCGCGGACCTCCGCCAAGCCCAACCCGTCCGGCGACCGCTTAAAATATCGGCTGAACTTTGCTACCGCATGCACGTAACATCGCTGCGTCGCTGGCGACAGATTTCGGATCTTCATGTCCTCAATCATGCGGCGACGCAGAGGGCTCATCTCGGCCATCTGGGGAACCTCCTGTCTCAGGATTGGGCTTCGACAACCACAATCCTGTCAGACGGGAGGCCTCCCCAGCCAACTCCCTCACCTTCTACAACTACTGCGATAGCGGTTTAGTTCAATCCGGTTTATCACGTTGCCCCGCGCGCGAAATATGGTACGAAGAGAGAACTCACGGAGAGGAGAGTGTCGTCTTGGCTATCCGGGCGCATGAACCTTGAATTGACCGACGAACAGACCGAAGCGTTGATCCGTGAGCTCGACCAGATCGTCCGGAACGATCGCTACTTCCACGGTCCCCGTATAAGGGTGCTCAGGGACATTCTCGGGAAGCTACGGCCCGAGCCTGCACGCCCCACCGCTGCCCCCGCTGCGGAATTACGAGCCGCCGAGCAGGGGGAGATATCGGAGACGGCGGTAGAACCGGCTCCTTCGGTTCATGCGCCCGGAGAATTCGCCAGCCCAAAGAACCGCGCCGCATACAAGCTCGAACAAATGTGGACGTTGAGCACGTATTTGTCCGCAGTCCCGCACTGATCCGGCCCCGTGCCCGGGTCCACCGGATGCCCGTGCGCCATGCCGGTGATGCTGT
>DATBYX010000619.1:0-2108 GCA_036513475.1 Xanthobacteraceae bacterium
CGCCAGCTTTCCTGCGGTGGTCGTGATCCGCCATCAGTATCCAACCTTGATTGGACCGGCGCGCTTGGGCCGGTTGGAGCACAAGGAGGATTTCACGGCTGATCGTCATCGGAGAACGGCCGAGGGGGGGCCGAAAGCCTAGGTCTCGATCTATCCAGCTTGGATGCTGCAGCATTTTTGGCGGCCACTCGGCGCCAAGCCTCGAACTCTTCCGTGAGCGGGTCGTCCGGATCAAGCGGCAGATCGGGGTAGAGCGTCCGTAGATTATCAAGCTCGTTTTGCTCAGCGGCACTGCGCCCTCCGCAAAAGTTCTGCATTTCTAGATCACGAATACGGCGCCGGGCACACCCCTCGGGACTTTCTTCGAACGCCGCAACTCGCGCTCTCAGCTGCGCTTCCTCGGTATCTTCGCCGTCGGGCAGGGCACCACCGCCACATGATGGTGGCGATATGCGCTTGCAGTATAGCTGATGGAGTCGATTGCTATCCTTTTGGGCCTGCTTTAGCCCATAGCCCGCCGGGCACCCGATCGCCTTTGCCGTTTTAGTGATGCGTGCTCCAAGCCAGGCTTGTTCTTGCTCCTCGGCAGCACTGAGTGGGCGCCCTTTGCGCACCAGCTCGGACGCGCGCTCATGATCGTCCCGTAACGCTCTCGCTAATACCGGGTCGATGGTGAAGTCGCACACGCCATCAATTGGTTTGGCACTTGTGGCCGGATCGCTTGAACGAGCAGTTCCCGGCTTCGCGTGAATGAAGGGAGCCGCCGCCTGGGCGACCTTGATGCGAAGCTCGGAAGACACGTTGGGATCTCTCATGATGCCCAACAAGAAATCGAGCGGGGATATATCCGGGTTCGCAGCAGCGGCGGCGAGTGCTGCATTTTTGTGTGCTGTTTTCTTGTTTGGCGTACCGCGCTGGCGCCCGCCGCGCCTTTCGCCTGGTTTTGATCCTCTTGGCATGGCTATTTTCCGATCTTTGTTATTTTGGCCGATCAAGCCCCTTACACGTCACGTTCCGTTTCTCGGTAGACGAGGCCCAAAACCGCAGCCTGAAGCGCAACGGCATCAGTGCGCTGGTCGTCTTTCAAGAGCCCCAGGCGAATGAGCCCGTCGATATCTGTTACGTGTAACAGAATACGAACGTACTGCAGGCCCTGCCGCTGTCGCTTACGATGGAGGCGCATACGCTCGGCCGCGGTGAGGCGCAATTTGGTCATCATCAGTTCCATGACGCGAATGCACGCGTGCGCATCAATGCTGACTTCTTCGACGCGAGGAAGCGGAGCGCCGGCCTGCGTGTTGTGAACGCCTTGGCGGTGGCCGAGATCTTGGCGGTCATCAACACCTCCTCACGATGCAGAATCTCTGCCTGGTCCAGGATCGGAGGTCGAATTGCGCTTGCCGCTCGCAATCCAGCGCTCCAGATCGTCGCGGTCGTAGTAGATGGCGCGCCCGAAACGCAGGAATGGTGGTGCATCACCACCTCCGGCGACGCGCTTTTTCGCGAGTTCGCCGCTTGGCAGACCGTATTCTGCCTCGACCTCGACCGGTCGTAGCAGGCGCTTTTTCACAACAGTCCTCTTTGCGTCGTTGAACAAGTCGTGACGCAAAGGAGCGCTTCTCGGAATTCCAGCGCAAGGGATTGCCGAATGGTCCGTCGATCTAGCCGCCGGAAGTGCAAAAACTATGGTCGGACAATGCCTTATGAGGATCGATCGGGATCGCCTACCGAATTTTGGCACAGCAGATTCTGGCCCACGGGTTCGCAAAAATGAATGCAGTTCCTCAAGGATGCGATTTCGAACACTGCCCAGGTGACAGTTCTGCTGAATCCAGATCCTCCATATGAGCAAGCACAGTAGCCGGAACCTGCAGCCCCGTTGCTTGAAGGTGACAATGCGGCGGGTTGTGGTCTGCTAGGCGAGTGAATTGAAGGGCGCCTTTGCTGCGATCGGACGAGATCGTTCTAAACGTACTTGGCGCCGCCGGCGCATTGTGGAGCTCGCGGCCGAAAAGCCGGTTGCTGATGCTGTCAGCAGGTTTTGACCCGCAGGATTGGCAAATCAATCTACACCATCCAACCGGCAGCTTTGATTCGACGAAGGTAAG
>DATBYX010000620.1:0-2768 GCA_036513475.1 Xanthobacteraceae bacterium
CTCCTGCACCGCAGCAACGACGTGCGCGGTGGCGCGGTCTATTCGATCACCTCATCGGCACGCACAAGGACGAGCGGCGGGATATTCAATCCGAGCGCCTTGGCGGCCTTATTGTTGACTATTAACTCGAGCTTGGTGGGGAACTCCACAGGGAGATCGCCTGGTCTGGCTCCTTTGAGAATCTTGTTCACATAAGCGGCCGCGCGATGAAAATTCTCGGACAAATTCACCCCATAGCTGGCCAGCCCGCCCGCATCGACATGGTCGCGAAAGCCATAGATCGCTGGTAATCGCGCAGCCGCAGCGAGTGCGGCGATCCTGTTCCGCTCACTGAAGAGCATACCGTCAACGAGGACGATGACGGCTTGGACGTGGTCATTCGCCAATACTTGAAATGCCGCATCGAGATCGTTGGAGGCACGGACCTCGGCAGGAACAGCTTTGATGTCCAGCCTCTGACACGTGTTCTCCAATTCTTGCCGGTCGATCATGAGCCCGCTGGCAACGTTTACCAGGTATCCAATTTTGACCACGTCGGGGATCATTTGGAGCGCCAGCTCCACTTGCTTGCTGGTCAGGCCTTCGGTGCGGAACGATAACCCGGTCACGTTCCCTCCGGGCCGCGACTCGCTAGCAATTAAGCCGAGGTTGATGGCGTCGGCGAGTAAGGGGCAAACAATCGGAATTGATTTGGTCAGTGCTCTAGTCGCCACTGCAGCCGGAGTGACAGTGGCTACGATCACGTCAGGCGTAAGTCCGATTAATTCCGCTGCAAGGACAGGGAAGCGGTCCAAACGGCCCTCGGCAAAACTGTAGGTAATATCGACATTCAGGCCTTCGACGTAGCCGAGTTCCTTCAAACCCTGTACGAAGGCGTTGAGCGGCGAGTTGTTTTCTTTCGTGATCGCGCTGAGAACTGCGATGAGCGGGCGCTTGGTCGAGACCTCTGCGGACGCTCCGAGCGGCCACGCCGCCGCGCCGCCGAGAAGGCTAATGAACTCACGTCGCCGCATATCCGCACCCAAGCTCAGGGGCCAGCATTGTATCGGCTCAAACGAGTACTTTGATAGGGCTCAAACTGGGCGTCAAAACCATTGCCGCAGTGCACAGCCAATGTCGCTGATGGGTCACTTGCAGGCATTACCGCGCCGCAACAACAACGGCCGGTTTACCTCAATGAACGGACATACGCCCTGCTGGATCATTTGACGGTGAGCGATGCGCACCCGAGAGAATGTCCTTCACCAACTCCGTTCTCCTGCGCCAAGGCATCCGCACGCTCTCGCTCTTGTGCTATTTATATGCAGCCTGTTTGATGCACATCGATATTGATGCTTCATAAGTATTTGACACGTCAACCTTATTTATTATCCACTCCTAAATAAGCGGTCCCCTTGTGGGGGAGGGTTGGGGAGGCGGGTGGCGCGTTTTTCAACGTGGTCGCCCATATGTCACGACCCCCACCCCCAGCCCCTCCCCACAAGGGACCCACAAGGGGGAGGGGAGCGCGGCGACTCCACGCCGTCACGTCCGGGTCTGCCACGGCATGGCGCGCCGGCCGAGCCACACGACGATGGCGCTCGAGGCCATGCCGGCAAAGCCGATGCTCAACATGCCGATGATGATGCCCGGCAAGGAATGGTTCATGTAGGCATTCCACGTGAGATAGCCGAGGCCATTGGTGGCGGAGGCCATCTCGGCGGCGATGACCACCTCCCAGGTGATGCCTATCGCGATGGCAAAGCCGGTGAACACATACGGCAAGGCGCCGGGGAGCAATATGCGCCAGAAGATGGCGCGCCGGCTGGAGCCGAGCGACAGTGCCGCCTCGATGTAACGCGGGTCCACCCGATCGATGCCGGCGAGCACGCTGATGATGATCGGGAAGAAGGCGCCCATGAAGGTGAGGAAGGTCATGGTCGCTTCGCTGGTCGGCCAGAACAGAATGGAGAGCGGCAGCCAGGCGAGCGGCGGAATCGGGCGCAGCAGCTCCAGGACGGGAAAGGTCGTGAGCCTGAGCTTTCCTGAGATCCCCATCGCCAGTCCCAGCGTGACCGCGAGGATGGCCGCAATGGCAAAGCCTGCAAATACCCGCTGCGCGCTGCCGGCCCAGCTCAGCCAATACGCGGGCTCGGAGACAAGCCGCGGCAGCCCGGCGGCAACCTCGCCGGGCCCGGGCAAGACCAGCCATCCGATCCGGCGCGCCAATGCCCACACAGCGAAGAAGCCGACGATGCCGGCAAGGCCCTGCCAGAAAGCGGGGTTCGCCAACCATGCCGGATGCCACGCGCGCGCTGGCATACTCACCCTCTTTGCTGCACGTAGGGGCGGGTTTCAAACCCGCCCCTACGCCCCTACCTCAGAACGCTGCGGAGATGCGGCGGCTCTGCCACATTGTCATCCGCCGGCCGGCGAAGCGGATCATCATGCTCGAGACATAGCCCAACGCGCCGAGCACGATCATGCCGATGACGATATTGGGCAGCGCGATCTGGGTGTACCCGTCGAAGATCAGATAACCCAGGCCGGATTTGCCGGCGATCAGCTCGCCTCCGACCAGCGAGAACCAAGCGACACCCATCGCAATCTCGAGCCCGGTGAAGATCGTCGGCAATGCGCCGGGGATAACGACGCGCCACAGCACCTGCCAGCGCCCATAACCGAGGCACGCGGCTGCACGAAAATACACTTCATCGATCGAGCGCACGCCAAGATACGCGTTGAGCAGGGTCGCAAACAGCGCAGCGAGCATCGTCACGAAAACGACC
>DATBYX010000621.1:0-4045 GCA_036513475.1 Xanthobacteraceae bacterium
ATCGCATCGGCAGGAGCGGCACTCGATCCCATCCTGGTTCGGCATTGCTGTGGGCCGTCAGCGAGGTATTAACGAAGGGCGCAAATGAAAATAGCTATCTATTGCATTCGGTATTGAGAGGAATTCACGAATGAACCGTGCTCAATCTGCCGCCGATCATTTGCCTTTCGACGAGCGGCGACTTCGAATATCAGCTCGAAGCCCTGGAGGGGCAGCCGCCGACGCAACTTGGCAGCGTTATGCAAGGACTCATCGGTGCAGCGAACCAGGACCATAACCTGGCCCGCGTCGTCTCGACCTTCACCGCGACTAACCCATCGATCTTTCGGGTGGGAGGACTCGAACCTGCAAATGTCTCCTTTACGAACTCGAGCCCCTCGATCGGCCGAAGCGTGACAACAGGGTACCCGGAGTACCTGACCGCGATCGGCCGGTCCCCCGCGGGAACACCGGACGGAACAGCTCTTTGCAGCAATCGATACCATCTGCGCTTCAGGTCGCGATCTCGTTCCAGCGGAATGGAGGTGGTCATGGATTCGATCTTTTGCAGTTCGAGCTGAGCTGCCTCGAGAGTAATGATGATCGCTAATCCAGGGCGACAGTTACGCTTTAACAAAGAGGCCCTGATCGGGTACCCAGAGATGCCAGCTCCCATCCCGACCGGGGCCACCACCGCCAGTGATGCGAGATCACTGCCGTGGCGGTCAGGAGTTAGGGACCGTTTGCGTAGTGGTCGCTGAGGCAATTTGTCCGGTGATTTGTCACAGTGGAGCATTCTAATCCGTGCGTTTATCTGAAACGCACTGTGAGCGTTTACCGTTATGGCGACATGGAGTGATGTGTGGCCAAGTCTGACGAGTATCGGGCCAAGGCAGAGCTATGTCGCCGAATGGCGGCGGCCGCCATCAGCCCCCAAGATAAGGCAACATGGCTCAAACTCGAGGCGGGCTGGCTTGCTCTGATCCATACTCGAAACCAACTGGGGGCCGAGAGGCTCGAAGCCATGAAACGCGAGCCTGATTCCTGATAACAGGCAGGAGAAATTAGAGCGGACGCCTAGGCAATGGCTGGGGTCGGGGTAGTGGCCGGCCCCACAGGCGCAGCCCTTAGCGTGGCGATGATACAGGGTACCAGGTCGCGCATTGAAGAACGGCGACACCTTCACAGGGGGTCAAAAATCATGCCGTTCTAACCAGGACCCGATATCTCCTTCTGGCACATCGCGTCAGTGCCGAAAGTTCGCGCCAGTCAGCAGCCGGCGCCGAGACGGACCGCGGGTTACGCCGCGGCAATCGTCTGCGACGTGAACTTCAGGCCCAGCGCCCGGGCAACGCCGGCGCCGTATTCGGGATCGGCCTTGGACCAGCTACATCACGACGTCACTTTTGGGGCAGGATGAGAGAGTGAATTGAAAGGTCGCACCGTGGCCCGTGGTGCTGGGCGAGGCCCATAATCGCCCCTCGTGCGCTTCGATGATCGAGCGGCAGATTGACAGCCCCATTCCCATGCCGCCGGGCTTGGTCGTGAAGAAGGAGTTGAACAGATGCGAGACATTCTCCGGGTCGATGCCGATACCCGAGTCCTGCACCGCGACGAGAACCTGGTCAGCGACGTGCTGGTGCGTTCGGATCAGAAGGTCGCGGGGTCGATCCACGACAGCCAGCATAGCTTCTACTCCATTCATCACGAGATTGATGAGCACCTGTTGCAGCTGGACCCGATCACCGAACACCGGGGTCAGCGTGGGGGATAAGTTTCGCCGCAGGGACACGCCACGATCGAGAACCTCGTGCTGTATGAGGAGAACCACCTCGTCGATAACGTCGTTGATATCGAGCCGCACCTTCTGCGGAACTGTCTTTCGGCATAACGCGCGGAGGCGTTGGATCACCTCGCTCGCGCGGTGGCCCTCATCGATCATGGCCTTCACCGCCGCGCGCGCCTCTGCCAGGTTCGACCTGTCCGGGTCGATCCAGCGCAGGCAGGCCGCACCACCAGTGACAATGGCGGCAAGCGGCTGATTGACTTCATGCGCGATTGAGGCGGTCAGTTCTCCCAGCGTCGTCAACCGGCTGACATGAGCGAGCTCGGCCTGTGCCTGTCGAAGCGCTTTCTCGGCCTGCTCACCTCGGATCTTGGCCGTGATGTTGCTGCCGGTGCCGCGATAACCGACGAAGCGGCCATTGCGGTCGAAAAAGGGCTTGCCACTGATTTCAACGGAGACCGTCGCTCCGTCTGGCCGAATGATCCTGTAGACAAAGCCGCGGAACGGCTGGTGTGCTTCATGAGCGGCGATATGGGCGCGCCATTTCTCGGGATCTTCCGCGACGTCACTCGCAAGGTCCCACCGCCGTCGTCCGAGCGCCTGGGCCCGCGCGACGCCCAGAGTGCCGAGGCGTTCCGAGAATGCAATGAATCTGTGGTCCGGGCCAGTCTCCCAAAGCCAGTCCGAGGCCGTGTCTGCAAAGTCGCGAAAGCGCTGCTCATTCTCCCGCAGCGCTTGTTCAACGCGATTGCGCTCGGTGTTCTCTACCCGCAATGCTTCGTTGCTCGTCTCAAGCTCGCGCACCGTACGGCTCAGCTGGTCACGCGCGCGCCGGAGCGATTCAGCTGCACCTCGTTGAGCGACCGCCAGCAAGCCGACCAGAACGACCGATAACGCAAAGATGAGAAGACGTGGGGCCTCGCCGATATCGACTGCCAACGAATATACCGGGATGACGAAGAAGTACTTGAACAGCACAATGGCAAGCGCCATGGCAAGCAAGCTCGGCCCCAAGCCGCCAAACCAGGCGCTGAACATGACGGCACAGAGAGCCAGCGCAGCGGGAGCCCCGGCCCAATAGTCTTCCATCCAGCGTTGGCTTGTGATCGCCGCGGTAACGCAGGCCACGGTCACTGCGTAACGCAAAATCATGGGAGGATGTGCCCACCACGCAAAGTCCCGCCTGGTTCATCAAGAGATGCCTCTTCGCCGGAGCGGGGCCGTGATGGACGCTTCCGATGGGCGGCGGGTTCGCCGTCGCTCCAGATCAGACCCTAGTGATGTCGCAGCCATGCGCTTGCTAGGAATTGCTATAAATGGGTCGTTCTTGCGGTGCCGGAAATCGATCCGCATCGCAAAAAGCGCATGGCACATGCGTCAATGCAGTCGCCGAGGCGGGAAGCAACCGGAGCAGTACCTTTTCACGGCGCACACCCCATAGCAGGCGACCGCATCCCGTCACTGCTACCCACCAGCTTTTAGGTCGAGCTAGCTCACCGCCATACGCAACACCTGCTGAGGAGACGCAATCGGAGTGTAGCTGCCATGAAGCAGATGAATTGCGCCATGCACCGTCGCGGCTCCGATCATCTGCTCCCCCTCGATCCCGACGAATACAGATGGCCCCCACAACGCTTCCAAACGCAGCTCGCCAAACTCCGCCTCGAAAGGCAAAGCTCCAAGGTTGGAGACCATCATTTCACAGGCGCCCACCTGCAATTCGAACTGAGCGATCCCCTGCAAACCCGGCTTGCTCGATATAAGTTGGTCAACCCCGCTGAAGATCGCTGCGGTTTTCGATCACGATCGGCTGGCCGAGAGCGCCGGCCAAAGATCTGGCCGAGAAGCACGACTTTCCGGGGCTCGAAATGGGTAAGCCACAACGCCAGCACCACCTCCATGCGCGGCATGTACCAGCCTGCGCCAAGGGATTGAACTATGAGATCAGCGCCGCCCTGAGGAACGACTCTGAGCACCATGCCACAATTGAGAAGGGCCTAAGGATAGATGCACTTCCGGAACGTACGACTAGCGCCTGCATTGCTGGTTGAGCATTTCGGGCAGATTGAGGCCCATGAACATCGTTCCGGTACAGAATGTCATCCCTGGGCTTATTGAGCCATTCCCGGTGCTGGCATTAATGGTAACTTGCCTCGTCGGGGACCAACAGCCGTTCGCATTTCTCACGAACGCATCGCACGGCAATGATGCCTGGGGTTGCGATGCTTGAGCCCATGCCGCCGTCACAAGAGTGCAGATTAAAGCGAGCAATAATCGAAC
>DATBYX010000622.1:0-6141 GCA_036513475.1 Xanthobacteraceae bacterium
GTCGATCGGTTAGCGCTCGGATGTCCTTGGTCACCACGGTCGTTTGCCAATGCCAGAGATCGTTGGCGGCGGTGTCGGGCGGCATGGGCCGGCCGCCCGGCGGGGTCTTATAGTCGAGGAGTTCGACGTGGGGCGGGGCGACACCCGGCATCATCGGCGTGACGAGACACGTGTCGTTGAACAAGTTGTCGAGCACTTCCTGCGTGCTTCCGGTATTGAACGTGCTCCCGCCGACTTCGAGCCCGAGCAAGTCGCGGTAGAACCCCACGCTATTCTCCGTGCTGGCCACCGTCATTGCGGTATGGTCAATCCCGAGAAACAGCTTATTGCTCGGCTTCTCCCACGACAAATCACCCTTGCCTTGAGGGAAGTAAATCAATTCCAGATCGTGACGTTCCGGGTCGTGAAACTTGATGGCCTTGATGCCCGCCGCCCCGGCATTCGATTGAGGGATGGTGATGGGATACGCGGAAATCTGCCGGACATTGCCGTCCTGCAATATCTTGTACGCTGAATCCATGTCGCTCACGACGATGGCCATATGCTCGAACCATAAGTCGTTACTGTATGAAGGCACGGGAATCGGCCGTCCGGTGGGCGGCGAAACATAATGGGTAAGTTCAATGATCTGCTCGCCCAGCTTCAAATGGACGATCCGCATGTTAGCGTTGAACACGCCTTGCATTCTGTCGTATTCATTTCCCACAATGCGAAAATCCGAGACTTTCTCGAACTGCAGTACTTTTTCGAAGAATTGCGTCTCCCGCTCGAGATCGTCAACCGTGAAGCCGATCATCTTCACCCGCTCCACATCGCCAGAGAGACGGTCGCGCGCGCTGGCGCCATGCCCGCAAGGCATCACCAGGGTGGCGAGGAGAGCCAGCGAGGAAAACAGGACGCGGGAGGCGTCCACAATCCGTGCCATTTGAGTTCGCTGCCTCCGAGAATCAATCCCTGGACCGAGCAACACTGAAAATGTCGGTAATGATTGTATCATCCGATATGCCAGCACCTGCAGCATTGGGCTGTTGCGCGCCTGATTTCTGCAGCCCGTACATCGCCTCGATCGTCCGCAGGATGTTGACGTGGGTGAGGCCTTTGCCTTCGGGGTAGACGCCTGACTTGATGTGCGCGCCGGCAATGATGGTCACAATTCGATTTCGTAGATCGAGTAGATACTCGTGGTAGATGTCCGGCGGGGGATAGGTGTCGCCCGGATCGATCATTGGATTGGTGAGCCCCTGATATCTGCGCTTGTCATCGTTCTCGTCGAAGGTGACGATGAGCAGGCTGTTGTGAGTTTTCGCCCACTGATAATAGCGGTCAAGGTTTTCTCGCAGCCACGTATCTCCCGCCGGAATGCTCTGCGTGGGAGCGCCGTTGTGCATGTCATGGTCGAGGTTTGGAATGACGATTGCAACGGTCGGCAGCTGGCTGAAGTCGGACGGGAAATCCGCAAAGCGTAGGTTGCATGAGGTTTCCATGATTGTCCCGTTGGGAACATTGGCAAAACTGATCCAGGGCACGTGCTTGCGGCCATAAATGCAGGCAATGCCCTGACAATTCGGCGGATCGAAATCGACCTGGGAGCCGATGGCGGGCAGGCTCTCCGCGTACCCTTTGAATGACAGACCCTTCTTGATCAGTTGTTCGCCCAGATTGACCGCCATGAAGGGGTAGTCGGGATGGTTGGCGGCGTTAGGCACGTGATCTGCAAAGCCGACATTCTGATTGCTCCCGGAGAACAGCCAGAAATAATTTCCCTGACTGTAATGCTCCTCTCCGAAGATGCGGCTCATGAGGGCGCCTTCCGCGGCGAGCTGGCGCAGGTATGGTGCGTCGTATCCGCCGCCGAAGATCTGCTCAACGTCCTTGTTTTCTTCGATAACTATGACGATGTGATCGTATACAGGCAGCATCGATGGCCAAGCGAGCCGCTCGGCAGCAATTGCCGGCGCGCCTGCAACGATCACAAGCACGGATACGCACAAGATTTTCAGCATTGTGACTTCAGCATTGTGATGCCCAGCTTAAGGGCTCTCTATTCGGTGAGATACCATAGCGGCGGCACATCCCACCATAAGCTTGGCGAGCTGCGCATTCCACGTCCACACCTGCCCGCCGACGCGAGCATCGAGGTCAGTCAAACATAACCTCAGTATAGGGATCGAGGTTCCCGGATCAGACGGTCACGGGGCCGTGCGCGCTCTGAACTGCCTGGCCTCGCTTAATCGCAATGGCACAAACGCATGCCTATTCCAACATGTCCGCGGCGAGTTCGAGCCATTTGCGTGGGACGCGCACGCCGAGGGTCTGCGCGAGAGCTGTTAGCTCTTGATGCGCGCGATGGAGCACCACGTCATTGGCTCCAACAAAGATGCCACTGCGTGCGGACGAATATCTTCGCTGGTGCTGCGCAGACACATGAACCGAGCGCCGTTGGCTTTCCGGCTGCGTCGGCTTCGCCGCCGCAATAACGTCACCGCGGGAATGCGCGCGCGCGACATTTGCATGCGCGCCGCTGCGCTCGATCGCGCTTGCGTCTCCACGCTTCACGGGCGCTGACGTGGGCAGGCGAGCCTGAAGCGTGCGCGCCGAAGGAGCTGCTGCGTCTGCGGGGCCGGGGGGCTCAGCAGGCGCCGGCAGGGCGGCAACGACCGCAGCTGCGCCTTCGCGCGGAAGCACAGCCGGATCAGGACGATGACCGATCGGAACAGCGGCAATCGCGGGCGGTGTATTCATGGCCGAGGTCGGACGTCGCCTCGCGGCCCTGCCGGGGGTGCAATCGTCGCCGACCGGCTCCCTGCTGGGCTTTAGACAGCCTGACTTGGCTTCAAGCTGCGGAGCTTGGATATCGCCAGTCATATTTTCAGCGGCCCGTATCGGACCGATTGAACTTTGCGCCGGAGCAAGCGCCATTGCGTTCCTGGGGTCTGAACCGGAAGGGTGCCGCGCGATGAGGAACTTCGAGCCGCTTGCTTCGGCAGCGAGGCCGAACACGGCCAGCAACGAAATAACGACGCCTGCCTTTCGCCAGGAGCGTGGGCTTGAACCCAAATACCCGAACTCGGGATGCACGCCGGGAGCAAAGCGCATCGCAATACCTCTTGCGACCATCCTCCGGAGCTCAGGCGGGCCAACCCGCTCCGACCGGCGGCGAGCGCATGGACTTGCTCGTTACAGGAAGGAACAGAGAAAATCTGTGCTGCCCGTCACAAGATGTGCTTTTCCAGCCCGCCGAGGCCGATGCCGAAACGTGCTCAATCCCGGTGTAGCTAACAGAGCCCGGCTCGGTCATGGTCGCGGATAAATGATGATGGACAGATAGCGCATGGGAAATTCGATCAGATCCTCGGGCCCGTGGCGGGCGGAGGCGTCGAAGAACAAGGCGTCGCCCGGCTCCATCAGGTAGGTGCGGTCGGCATGCCGGTAACGCACCTTCCCGGACAGCATGTAGAGGAACTCGACCCCCGCATGCCGGAAGCTGGTATAGGAGACCGCGTCCTTGCGCAGCGTGATCAGATAGGGCTCGACCACGATGTCGCCGGAGAGCGAGTGCCCGAGAAGGTCATACCGATGCCCCGCCTTGGTACCGCGCCGCTCGATGCGCACGCCCGTGCCGGACTTTACGAAGGAGCAGTCGCGCCGCTCCTCGCTCTCGGCAAAAAGATCGCTGATCGGCACGTTGAGCGCCTGGGCCAACGCATCCAGCGTGCCAAGGGAGGGTGAGATCGCCCCGTTCTCGATCTTGGACAGCATGCCCGCTGAGATCCCCGCAGCAAGCCCGAGCTCCGCCACAGTGAGATCGAGCGATTTGCGCAACCGGCGTACCTCTACACCGATCCCGGCCTCGAGCGAGTGCGGCGCAATCTCGCTCGGGGCCGACGATCCCGTGTGCAGATCGTTCGCCCGAGCGATGCGCCGCGGCGTATTGCGGACACGCCGCGTCGTCCGGGGTCGGGGAGCCATGATCGCGTTCCGTGCCTACTTCCTGCGGGGAAATAAATGTACCTGCGAGTTGACACAAGTAGATGCTGAGTGCAACTTATCTTTCCGCTGTCATGCTCGTCCTTCGGGGTCCCGCTGCGCGAGCAGGGTTCCTGTCCCAGCCATGACGACTGAGGAAAGTCATGTGCGGCATTGTCGGCCTGTTTCTCAAAGATCAGCGGCTCGAGCCCGAGCTGGGCGTGCTGCTCGCCGGCATGCTTGGAACGCTCTGCGACCGCGGGCCTGACTCCGCCGGTTTTGCGGTCTATGGCGAAGAGACGCCGGGTAGAATCAAGCTTACGCTGCGCGTGCCACAGGGGTTCGACTTCGAGGCGCTCTTGCGGCGGCTCGCCGGTGTGGCTGGCGCGCTGCTCAAGCCGACCATCCGCGACACCCATGCGGTCATCTCAGTACCCGCGGCAAAGGAGAGCGAAGTCCGCGCCGAGCTGGCGCGCATACCGGACGTCGATGTCGTCGGCAGCGGCCGGCGCATGGAGATCTTCAAGGAAGTCGGGCGGCCGGATGGGGTCGCTGCCCGCTTCGCGCTCGAGAAAATGTCCGGCACGCACGGGATCGGGCACACCCGCATGGCAACCGAATCCGCGGTGACGACCGACGGCGCGCACCCCTTCACCACCGGCCCGGATCAATGCCTCGTACACAATGGTTCGCTCTCGAACCACAACGCGGTGCGCCGCGAGCTCGCGCGCGCCGGCATTCGCTTCGCAACCGAAAACGACTCGGAGGTCGCCGCGGGGTTCATGACCTGGAAAATGCGTCAAGGCGCGTCGCTGCAACAGGCGCTGGAGGCCTCGCTCGCGGCGCTCGACGGCTTCTATACTTTCGTGGTCGGCACCGAATCCGGCTTCGGCGTGCTCCGCGATCCCATCGCCTGCAAGCCCGCGGTGATGGCGGAGACGGAAAAGTTCGTCGCGTTCGGCACCGAATACCGCGCGCTGGTGGACCTCCCCGGAATTGCTGCCGCCAAAGTGTGGGAGCCCGAGCCGGCCCAGGCCTATTTTTGGGCACGGCATTGATGGCGGCGGCCGACCTTGCGACGACATCGCTGCGCGAGCTCAACGCGGCCCTGCACCGGCTCGCTCCCGATAGCGCCGACCTGCATTGGCGCGTGCTCAATCCGCGCGGGGAGCACGCGATTGCAGCGGGCCTGACTGCGCCCGTCACCGTCGAGATCGACGGCCACGTTGGCTACTACTGCGCCGGAATGAACCAGCGCGCCCGGGTGGTGGTGCACGGCAATGCCGGGCAGGGCGTTGCCGAGAACATGATGTCGGGGGAAGTGCGCGTCGAGGGCGATGCCTCGCAGTCCGCCGGCGCGAGCGGTTGCGGCGGCTTGCTGGTGATTGACGGCAATGCCGCGGCGCGCTGCGGCATCTCCATGAAGGGCATCGACATCGTCGTGAAGGGATCGGTCGGGCATCTCTCGGCATTCATGGCGCAGGCCGGGAATCTGGTGGTTCTCGGTGATGCCGGCGACGCACTCGGCGATTCGATCTACGAGGCGCGTCTCTATGTGCGCGGCAGCGTCAAGAGTCTCGGCGCCGACTGCATCGCGAAGCCGTTGCGCGATCAGCACAAGGGGGAGGTGCACCGGCTGCTCGATGCGGCCGGTCTGGGCAACCAGGTCGATGTCGCCGACTTTCACCGCTATGGCTCGGCGCGCCGGCTCTATCATTTCCACATCGACAATGTCGGATCATACTGATGAGCGCCCCGCTCGACCGCTGGATCCACACCCCGCCGCGCAAGTCTGCGACGTTCGACGATCACGCCATTGCCGAGATTCGCCGCGCGGCCGCGACCGGGATCTATGACATTCGCGGTGCAGGGGCCAAGCGCAAGCTTCCTCATTTCGACGACCTGTTATTTCTCGGCGCCTCGGTAAGCCGCTATCCGCTCGAAGGGTACCGCGAGAAATGCCTCACCGAGGTGACCATCGGCACGCGCCACGCCAAAAAGCCGATCACGCTCAAGATTCCCATCACCATCGCGGGGATGAGCTTCGGCTCGCTCTCCGCGCAGGCCAAGGAGGCGCTCGGACGCGGCGCCAGCGCGGTGGGCACTTCGACCACGACAGGCGACGGCGGTATGACGGCGGAAGAGCGCGCGCATTCGACGGCGCTGGTCTATCAG
>DATBYX010000623.1:0-4135 GCA_036513475.1 Xanthobacteraceae bacterium
GGCATGACCCAGGGCGTGATGCGCCAGTAGTAGTTGCCGTTCTCGGCATTGCGGCGCGCCCCGATGTAGAGGCCACCCGGCTGCTCGACCACCTCGAAATAGGGCTGCATGTCGGAAAGGTTGTACTGATTGCCCTTGGCGCCCTTGAACAGCGGGTCGGAACTCAAGTCGCCGCGATGCAGGAAGGAGACATGGCTGGAATCGATCCCGCCCTCCATGGCTTGGAGCCAGTTGCACTCCTGCAGGCGCTTGGAGATGAAGGTCTGGGCGGCGGGAACGGTCGCGAACTCCCATTCCGGCAATGGCGGCTGTTTCTCCGGGAGGCCCATATAGGTCCACAGAACCGGACCGCGTTGGACCAGCGGATAGGATTTCAATTTGACCTTGCGGCAGAAGCCGCTTTCCGCCAGCTCGGAAGGGACTTCGATGCATTGGCCGTTCACGTCGTATTTCCAGCCGTGATAGGCACAGCGCAGCCCCGATTCCTCGTTGCGCCCGAACCAGAGCGACACTCCGCGGTGCGCGCAGAACTCGTCGATCAACCCATACCTGCCTTCCGTGTCGCGGAAGGCCAGCAGTCGCTCGGATAGAATCTTGACGCGCACGGGCGGACAGTCGTTCTCGGGCAGTTCCTCCGTCATAAGCGCAGGCAGCCAGTAGCTGCGGAAGAGTTGCCCCATCGCCGTGCCGGACCCGGTTTGGGCCAACAGCTCGTTCTGTTCTTTCCTGAGCATGGAGTGGTTTCCGTCATCCAACACGCGTTACGTTCAGAGTAGGCATTGCGCATGCAGTCGGCAAGCAAGCGCGGTCCAGGCAATGCCCGGTAAGGCTCAGCAGCACTCGAGCCCCATCCCATTCAATGCGATCAGCGCATTCTTCATCCAGGCCGGTGGAAGGTCCTCCGCCACGACCGCACCGACCGGCTTGAACAGCTTGAATTGGTGACGCTGGTCGCCCTCGGTCCAGAATACGACCACGGTCTCGAGCGGCGGGCAGCCCGGCAAACCGCAGGCAATCTCCGCGACAAGGACCGGAACATCGCCGGCAAGCTTGAAGCGCTCGCGCGTCCACTCCTTCACCCGTTCGAGCGGGTCCGTGTCCTCGGTTGCCTTCTTGAATAGCTGCCGCATGCTGCCTATCCAACCACGCTTGGCAGACCTCATGTGGCGCCGGGGAGCTTGTTACGCCATATCAGCCAGTGAGATAGCATCGGTCCCGCAGCGAGCCGACAGCCGAAGCACGCTAAGCCTACGATATGTTCGGGTGAACGATTTAGGGAGGTCTCCCAGTGGTGGAAAAGGTGCTGGCCGCAGTGCGGACGGGCCCGAGCAAAACGGAGATTCGCGAATTCCCGATGCCGGACATCCCGGAAGATGCCGCCTTGATGAAGATGGAAGTCGCCGGCATTTGCGGTACCGACGTCAAGCTCTACAAGACGCCGCCGACGAAGAGCCCGGTCATCATGGGGCATGAGAACATCGGCACCATCGCCAAAGCAGGTCGGGAATTCACCCGACGCAAGGGGTTCAAGGAGGGCGATCTCGTCTTCGTGGAGCACTACGTCGCGTGCGGCAAGTGCGAGTGGTGCCACCTCGGCCAATATCGTCACTGTGAGAATACGGATTGGCGCTACAACCCGGACGCTATCCGGTACGGTTACACCTCGGCCGAGAAAGCTCCCCACCTCTGGGGCGGCTTTGCCCATTACGTGTACCTGCCATGGAACGCGGTCGTCCATCACGTCCCGAAGGGCGTTACCCCCGAGCTGGCCGGACTGGTGACCCCGATGGCTAACGGGGTCGAATGGTCCCTGTTCGACGGCGGCGTGGGTTACAACTCGACGGTCCTCATTCAAGGCCCGGGCCAACAGGGGCTCTCGCAGACCGTGATCTGCAAGCAGGCCGGAGCCTCGCTCATCATCGTCACCGGCACTTCCAAGGACGCTGCCCGCATGGAAGTGGCCAAGGCGCTCGGCGCGGATTACGTGATCAATGTTGAGAAAGAAGACCCCCTCGCGCGCATCATGGAGATCACCGGCGGCAAGGGCGTGGATGTGGCGCTCGACTGCACCGCCGGAGCAGGGACTATTCCCATCCTGCTTGGGGTGGAAGCCCTCAAACGCAAGGGCGGTACCATCGTTATTCAGGGCGAAATGGCGGAGTTTCCCAACTTCCCAGTCGGCAAGGTCACGGTGAAATTCATCACCATCAAGAGCGCCCGGGGCCACAGCTATCGCGCCTGCGAGCTCGCGCTGGCGCAGCTCGCATCCCGTCGTTTTCCGCTGGAGAGAATCACCACCCACAAGTTCGGGCTCAAGGACGTCGATCTCGCCATCAAGTCGGTCGGCGGCCACGGGGTTCCCGACGTCATCCATGCCTCCCTGATGCCGTGGGAATGAGCGAGAAGGCCAAGATCGCGATTGCGACCGGTGATCCCGGCGGCATCGGACCCGAGATCAGCATCAAGGCGGCGCTCGACCCGACGGTTTGCGCGGCGTGCAACCCGATCGTGGTGAGCGATCAGGCCATGCTTGCGCAGCACGCGAGCGCGTGTGGCATCAAAGCGGAGCTGCGCGTCGTGGAGCATATCGCCGATGCGGACTGGTCCGGCCCTTGGCTCAACGTGCTGGATTGCCCGCAGCCGGGAGCAGCTGAGGTCGCGTTCGGGACGAGCAGTGCAGACGGCGGGCGCGCCGCCATCGGTTTTGCGCACGCCGCGATCAAGGCTGCGGTTGGAGGCGCAGTGGATGGCGTAGTTGCTGCCCCGCAGAACGAAACCTCGATTGCGCTCGCGGGGATCAAATTCGACGGCCATCCCTCGTTCGTCGCGCGCGAGACAGGGACCGACGAGAACGACGTTTATCTGATGCTATGCTTCGACCACACCAGAATCGTCCATTGCACGTTGCATCAAAGCGTCAAGACTGCCATCGCAATGATCACACGCGAGAGGGTGCTGGGTGTTCTCACGGCAGCTCAGCGTACGCTCGAACAGCTCGGCATTGCGGATCCGAAGATCGCCGTCAGCGGTCTCAATCCGCACGCCGGCGAAGGCGGCCTGTTCGGCCGCGAGGAGATCGAGATCATCACGCCGGCGATCACGACGGCAGTCGCCCAAGGCATTGCGGCCGCCGGGCCGTTTGGCGCCGATATTCTGTTTCACAAAAGCGGGTTCGACGCATATGTGGTCATGCTGCACGATCAGGGGCATATCGCGGCAAAGCTGTTGGCGCCGAGCTCCACTGCGGCACTGACCATCGGGAGCCCCATCCTGTTTTCTTCCGTCGCGCATGGCAGCGCGCACGACATCGCCGGCAAGGGCATCGCCAATCCCGCAGCCATGGTCGGCGCGTTGTTGCGGCTCTCGAATGTCAAAAAGATGCGCGCTCGGGAGGAACAACCATAGTACCCTCTGGAACCGAGGACGAGCAACGGGATGCCGAACAAAATCGAGCTATGCAGCATTTCGGATGTCGCACCCGGGGCCGCGCTACGCGTCGAGCAGGACGATCTGATCCTTGCAGTCTTCAACGTGGGAGGTGAGTTCTTCGTGACCGACGATGCCTGCACCCATGGGCCGGGCTCCCTGTCCGAAGGCTATATCGAGGACGACATCGTGGAATGTAATTTTCACAACGGGCAGTTCAACATAAAGACTGGAGAAGTGGTCTCGCCGCCATGCATGGTACCGGTGAAGACCTATCGCACCTTGGTCGAGGACGGCAAGGTTTTCATTGAAGTGTAAGCAACAGCTGGAGAAATACCGATGCTGTTCGTGATCCATGCACTCGACCGCAGCGGTGGAATATCGACGCGCGCCAAATTCTACCGCGCGCACCGCATTCATCTCGACCAGGCCGCACAGTACGATGTGGATGTCGTAACGGCCGGAACCCTCGTTGCGGACGACGGCGAGCTGCCGGTGGGCAGCATCTTCGTGATCGACGCCAAGGACCGGCCTGCGGTCGACGCTTTCGTGCACAGTGATCCCTATCACGTGAACAGTGTCTGGGAGACGGTCCAGATTCACGGCTATAACAAAAAACGCGGCACTCCAATCCAATCTCGGCGAACGAATTAGGGCAGCCGTCTCTCGGTCGGTCCACGGAACCCGGCGCCCTCAATACAGTTGACTT
>DATBYX010000624.1:0-3437 GCA_036513475.1 Xanthobacteraceae bacterium
TCGCGTCGGAAGCTGGGATATCTCGTGACTGGCCGTCAGTGTCGAGTGAGAGGGATGGTCCGCATCGGGAAGGTGAGGAGCCGTAGCCGATGATGCACGGGCACGAGAAGTCGCGCTCCGCCATAGTAGCTGTGAAGCCGACGAACAAAGTGGAGCGATCCGCTGCGGAGCAATCCGCGGCGGAGACAACCGCCGCGGAGTCGGTGGAGCGAAGGGCGGAGACCAAGGGGAATGTGGGTCAGCAAAGCACGCGCCGGACTCAGAGCCGCATAAGCGTGTCAAAGGCGCTGGCTCGCATACGGCAAATCGTTGCCGTCGATACCCGAGGTAGTGGTTCCGGTGGTCATGATTCCTCCGGTGCGTGGTGCGGGCGACCGGTCACCAAGTGGCCGCCGGGACGGCGCTCACACAAACAGTACTCTATTCGATCCGCCACTGATGACTCGCGCCTTCGGGGGGCACTTGCCAACAACAGACACTCGAAGCTTGGCGGCGCAAACTGACGCTGGACTCGTCGATAATTGCCTCAGAAAGCCGGGCTGGAAGGGGACGCACAATACAGCGCTATCGCGGACTACGGGGCATCGCGACTATTCGGCCGGGCACCGAGGTCATCGTCCGAAAGCGACGGCGCGAGCGGTTTTAACTCGCCCATCATGGTAGGCAGCAGCTCGGAGACCGTCGGGTGAATGTGCATGGCTCGCCGCAGCACCGTGTACGGAGCTCGGGCGTACATGAGATCGAGAATGCAATGGATCACCTCGTCGCCCCCGATGCCGAGAATGGACGCCCCCAGGATACGCTTGTCGCTGGCATCGACTAAGATCTTCATGAATCCCTGGCTCTCGCCCTTTTCGACCGCGCGGCTGACGTTGATCATCGCCCGCTTTGCGATGAGCGACGGCTCGCTGCGTTCCCGAACTTGCCGTTCCGTCGTGCCCGCGCGACCCAAGGGGGGATCGATGTAGAGTGCATAGGCGAGCACGCGGTCGGCGATACTGCGCCGATCGTTGTCGAGGAGGTTCGCGGCAACGATCTCGCCGTGGGTCTCGCCACGGGCAGTCCGCTGAGATAGTCGGACGAGCAGGTCGTAAGATGTCCTCCTTTGTGCTCCTTCGTGCTTGACGCATCGAGCCAGTCAGTACCGGCACGTCTCCGCTGCGGCTCCATTGCGAGCCACTCGGCGGCCAGCTTTAGCCACGTCGCCTCATCGGCAGGGCTGGGGGCCAGCGCTGCCATTCGGGCCTGGCACGCCCAATCCGAACTACATCTGCCGCTCGCGTTCCCAAGCGCGCTGGCGGCGTGAATTTCAGCGCGATACTGCGCGCTTTTCGCAAAAACTCTTGGCACGGAAATCACCGGAATGTGTTGCGGTGTTCCGCTTGCGTGGCGGCTGGGTGAGTGGTCTTCGCATGCGTCTCGGTCACATCTGGTTTAGCACTCTGCACTACCCGCGGCAGGCGGATCGTGAAGGTCGAGCCTTTACTCGGCTCGCTTACGACTGAAATGTCGCCGCCCATCATAAGGCAGAAATGGCGGCTGATGGCCAGCCCAAGTCCGGCGCCCCCGTATTTGCGTGTGAACGACGTGTCCGCTTGAAAGAACTGCTGGAACAGCCGCCCAATCTGTTCTTCGGTCATTCCTATCCCGGTGTCGGTCACGCCAATTATGATCCAGTCCCGCTCATCGATCCGCTGCGGCTGCGCGGAGATTATGATTCTGCCTTGTTCGGTGAACTTGGTGGCGTTGTTCGCAATGTTAAGCAGGACCTGCCGCAAGCGGGTTTGATCGGCGTGGACAATTCCAAGACCCGCTGGGCAATCGACGATGAGGCGGTTGCCATTCTTTGAGGCCATAGGCTCGATCGCTTTGGCCACGCCTTCAATCAATGGCCCCAACGGGAACGATTCCAGATGAAGTTCCATGCGTCCCGTCTCGATTTTCGTCAGGTCGAGTATGTCGTTGATCAAGGCAAGCAGGTGCCGCCCTGCGCTGAGCACCCGATCAAGCGGCTCAAGCTCGTCCTCTCGCTTCAAGTCTCGTGCATCTTCGCGCAGGATCTCGGTAAAGCCGATGATGGCATTCAGCGGGGTGCGCAGTTCGTGGCTCATGTTGGCCAGGAACTGCGATTTGTGCTGACTCGCCTGCTCAAGTTGTTTGCTTTTCTCCTCAATGTCGCGGAATAAGCGCGCGTTTTGGATCGCCAAGGCCGATTGATCCGCAAATGTCCCTAGAAGATCGATCGTACTCTTCGAAAATTCCCCCGGCTGCTTGCGCCGTACCACGAGTAACCCGATGATCTCGCGTGGACGCAGAAGCGGCACGACGAGAACCGCTCGATACCCGGCGCGGATGACGATCTTCAGCAAAGGCGATAAGGGTTCATCCAGCAATTCAGGTACTTGTACGGGTCCTCGCTTTCCCGTCGCCTGCGCAACGATCGCCTCGTCGGGCCGAACACGCTGGTCCCGGACCGCCGCGATCATTGCCGCGTCCATCCCATGGGTTGCGCGAAGCTGAAATTCTTGACTCTCCTCATCGAATACGTAGATCGCGCCGCCGTCCGTCATCGAAAGCTGGACTGCCTTCGAAACGATTGTGGCCAGCACGGTCTCGATATCGAGGGTCGAGTTTACTGCCTGAGACACCTCGCAAAGCGCGCGCAGCTCCTCCACTGATCGCGAGAGCTGCACGGTGCGTGCCTGCACCCCGGCTAGATCGTCCGTGCGCTGGCGTAGTTCGTTCGATAGCCGCGCATTCTCGATAGTAAGGTGCGCAGCCGTTACCCCCTTGCGGGGCCTGAGTTTCGTTGCCTTTCGGCGGCGCGTTTTCATTGCTGCGCCACCCGTCTCCGCACCGGCCTGGCACGTGTCCATGCACGCAAGCCAATCGATCTGGTCCGTGGCCACCCTCGCATGAGGGCCTCCCGCAACACTCAGGACTGCACCAGGGGAGCGGGAAAGTACCACACCCCAGCCGACATTGAGAGGGGATTGGATTGGCTCGAATCAAGAGGCCGTCGTTCCGAGGTCACCATGTTTCGTCGAGAACGGACCGCCCAAGATAAAAAGGTCGAGCGAACTGCGGATGTGACACGAGCGCACCGACTGAGGAACGCGTGCGAAAGCCTCCGGCATGAGTAGAGGGGCCCAAGCAGACGACTGGCCGGCACGGGCCGGCCTGCGGCTGTTCATCACCGGCCTGGGCATCGGCCAGATCTGTTCGTGGGGATCGCTCTACTACAGCTTTCCCATGATCGCCGAAGCCATGGGAAGTGACCTTGGCTGGTCCAAGCCCGCGCCGCCACGGGGTTGGAAACGCGCTTACTCCTTGAATTCCGTCTTCTTCGTGTTAGCGATCTTGATCAGAGTCTCGGCATCCTTTCGATCCTGCATCAGGAATGCGGCAAAGGCCGCCGAGTCCGTGGCAGCCGGCAC
>DATBYX010000625.1:0-6876 GCA_036513475.1 Xanthobacteraceae bacterium
GGACAAGCCCGGCCATGACGAATTCAACCTGATCGTAAACGTCCCCGAGCATGAGCGGCCAGCACATCTTTGCCATTCAGCTCCAGAAAGTGCGAGCCGCGATAGCTGCGCTGATCGCCGAAGGCATTCTGCCCTCGGGCATTGATCAATCGCGCCTCGCGGTCGAGCCTTCGCGCGAGGCCGGCCATGGGGATCTGGCGACGAATGCGGCGATGGTGCTGGCGAAGGAGGCGCGGAGCAAGCCGCGCGAATTGGCCGAGCACATCGTCGCCAAGCTGCGCGATGATGAGTTGCTGGCCCAGGTAGCGGTGGCAGGCCCGGGCTTCATCAATCTCACGCTGACACCTGCCGCGTGGATCGAAACGCTGCGCGCCGTTCTCCACGCCGGCGCGGCCTACGGAGCGAGCGGCGTTGGGAAGAATACCGCCGTCAATGTCGAGTATGTCTCCGCCAATCCCACAGGACCTATGCACGTTGGCCACTGCCGCGGCGCCGTGTTCGGCGATGCCCTGGCTACCCTTCTTGGCTTTGCCGGATTTCGTGTCACGCGCGAATACTACATCAACGATGCAGGTGCTCAGATAGACCTGCTCGCCCAGTCGGCCTTCCTGCGTTACCACGAGGCGCTCGGCGAGGCGATCGGCTCCATTCCGGAAGGCCTGTATCCGGGCGGATACGTCAAGGACATCGGAACGGCGCTCGTTGCGGAGTATGGGCGAGAGTTGCTGGGTTTCCCCGAGGATCGCCGTTGGCCGATCATTCGGCAGAAGGCCGTTGAGTTGATGATGTCCGCCATCCGCGACGATCTGGCGGCTCTCAATGTGAAGCAGGATGTCTTCTTTTCCGAGCGCTCGCTGGTCGAGGGGAAAAACGACCTCGTGGCGCGCACGATCAGCGAATTGCGCGAGCAGGGGGAAGTCTACCAAGGCCGGCTGCCGCCGCCCAAGGGTGTTGCGAGCGAGGATTGGGAAGATCGCGAGCAGACACTCTTTCGCTCGACTGACTTTGGCGACGATGTCGATCGGCCTTTGATCAAATCGGATGGAAGCTACACGTACTTTGCCTCGGATATCGCCTACCACAAGAACAAGTTCGATCGAGGCTTCAGATCGATGATCGACGTGTGGGGTGCAGATCACGCGGGATACATCAAGCGCATGCAGGCAGCGGTGAAAGCAATAAGCGGCGGCACGGCCGAGCTCGACATCAAGATCGTCCAACTGGTCAGGCTGTTGCGCGGTGGTGAGCCCATACGAATGTCAAAGCGGGCAGGGGAGTTTGTGACGCTGCGAGAAGTGGTGGACGAAGTGGGTCGGGACGCCGTGCGGTTCATGATGCTCTACCGCAGCAACGATGCCCCTCTGGATTTCGATCTTCTCAAAGTCATCGAGCAGTCCCGCGACAATCCTGTCTTTTATGTCCAGTATGCGCATGCAAGGGGCCAGTCGGTGTTGCGCAATGCGCGGGAAGTCGTATCGGGCCTGCCGGTCGACGCCGGGGAGCGCGCCGCCTGGCTGGCCGCCGCCCCGCTCCAGCGCCTCGAAGATGCGGGTGAGCTCGCTCTGGTGAAGCGGCTTGCGTTCTATCCGCGGCTTGTGGAACTTGCGGCCGGCGCCCATGAGCCGCACCGCATCGCCTATTATCTTTATGAACTTGCTAGCGAATTCCATTCCCACTGGAATCGGGGGAAAGACGCGCCACATTTACGCTTCATTATCCAGAATGATCCAGAAATGACCCTGGCACGCCTCGCGCTGGTGCAGGGCGTTTTGATCGTTCTCGCGTCCGGGCTATCTTTGCTCGGCGTTTCCGCGCCCGACGAGATGCGGTGATCTTGCCCGGTGCGGTAAGGAAAGATGGCGCTCCTTCCAGGAATCCCTAGGGATTCGTCGAGGGAACGGCCATCGACGGCGACCTGAGTAGCGGAAGCGACGACGACAAGCAGCATAAAGATCTAGTGTATGGCGGACGACAGCACGTTTCGATCCACTCGCCCCGGCAACCCTTATGGGCGCGCGGACAAGCCCGCGCGACCGAGCGATGGTGTGGCGGGGGCTGATCCGCTGGCCGAGCTGGCGCGGCTCATCGGAAAAAATGATCCCTATGCCGAATTCGGCCTGCGCGACCCGCATCCGGAGCAGCAGGAGGAAAGCGAGTCAGCGGCGGATTATGGGCAAGACGACAGGTACGTTGAGAGGCACGACGACAGACACGTCGAGAGGCACTACGCGTCGCCTCACCAGCGAGATCAGCAGCCGCAGTACGACGAACGCTCTCGGCATTCCGCCGAATACTATGAACGAAACCAGGACTTGGAACGAAACCAACACTTGCCACCGGCGCATGCCCCGCGCGCCGAGCAGGGGGCTTCCGATCAGTACGAGTACCCGGATTCGCGCCTAGAGAGCGGCGCAGCGCAAGACGGATTCGCTCATCCGCAGGCCTACGATGAGCAGGATAGTCATGGCACCGATCAGAATGCGTACGATCCCCCCAACTTTGATGAGGATGGGGATCAGATGTACGACGACCCGCCGCGTGCGCGCCGCCATGGCGGGTTAGCTACGGCACTGGCCCTTATTGGTTGTGCGGTGCTCGGCACGGCAGGTGCTTATGCCTACCGGAGCTACTATGGCCCGCCCGCTGCCGCGCAGTCGCCTCCGGTGATCACGGCCGACACTTCAACCCCGACGAAGATCGTTCCGGCGCCAACCGGCGATCCGCAGGCCGGCAAGTTCATCCAGGATCGCGTGGCAAATGCCGGACGAGAGCAAGTCGTGTCCAAGCAGGAGGAGCCGATCGCGGTGAAGGACTTGGGCACGCAAGCCGCGCCGCGGGTGGTTCTTCCCGCCCCGGTCGCGCCGGCACCCGCCACGGCCGCTCCCCAGCAATCCGCCAGCTCTGCACCTGGCTCGAACGAGCCCAAAAAGGTGCACACCCTCAGCATTCGACCGGATGGAGCAGATGTGAGCGGCAAGCCCGTTGCTGCGCCGGGATCGCCAACACGGGGCTCTGGGCCGCTTTCTCTTGACCCGCAGGCGGCCCCCGCGCCCGTCGCCCCGGCACCGAGGACGCGGACGGCAACCGCGCCAGCACCGTCCGCATCCGATTCGCCTGCCGCCACGGCGTCATCGGGCGGGTTCTTGGTGCAACTGTCCTCGCAGAAGACCGAGGCCGAAGCGGCCGCTTCGTTCCGCAGTCTGCAGGCCAAGTTTCCGAACGAGCTTGAGGGAAGGCGCCCAGTCATACGGCGAGCGGATCTGGGGTCGAAAGGGGTGTTCTACCGGACCATGGTGGGCCCATTTGCTTCCGGACAGGAGGCCAACGAGTTCTGCGCGAACTACAAGGCCGCGGGCGGCCATTGTGTGGTTCCAACCCACTGAGTCCTCATCCTGAGGAGGCGCGAAGCGCCGTCTCGAAGGATGGCCGCTGGCTCGGTCTCGCTTGTGGCCCGTCCTTCGAGACGCCGCGCACGCAGTCAAGCTTGCGCAGACTGCGTAAACTTGTCTGCGCGTGCGCGCTCCTCAGGACGAGGTTGAGTGATGCGTCGATATGATTCGACACTCGAAAACGCTGTATTAGGCGGTTGCGATGTCCCCGCGCGCGTTCATCTCGGGGATCGCCGACAAGACCTTGTCGGCTGCGGAGCGATCCTTTCTGCGCGAGGCCGATCCGTGGGGAGTGATCTTCTTCGGGCGAAACGTCGAGAGCCCCGAACAAGTAAAGCGTCTAAGTGCGTCGATACGCGGCGCCTTGGGACGCCCTGCGCCAATCCTCGTGGACCAGGAGGGCGGTCGGGTCCAGCGCCTTGGCCCGCCGCACTGGCCGTCTTACCCGGCGGGTGCGGTCTACGGCCGGAGGTACGATGCGAGCCCGGAGCGGGCTACGAGAGCTGCCTACCTAGGTGCTTACCTCATGGCCGCTGATCTGATTGCCGTCGGGATTGACGTCGATTGCCTGCCGATCGCGGATGTTCCGGTGCGCGGGGCAAACAGTGTTATTGGTGACCGCGCGTATGGCGACTCGGCCACCAAAGTGGCGGCCATCGCGGAGTCCGTGGCGTTCGGGCTGCTGCAATGTGGCGTGCTTCCGGTTCTCAAGCACCTTCCCGGTCATGGTCGCGCCACCGCCGATAGCCACCACGGTCTTCCGGTGGTCGAGGTCGACCGGCCCACGCTTCTGGCTACGGATTTTGCCGCGTTCCAGCCGCTGAAGGACTTGCCCCTCGGAATGACGGCGCATGTGGTCTATGCCGATATTGATCCTGTTGCTCCCGCCACAACTTCGCTAACTGTGGTTCGCGACGTGATTCGTGGCTCGATTGGCTTTTCCGGACTGCTGATGAGCGATGACATCTCGATGGAAGCACTCTCCGGCCCATTGCAGCAGCGCGCGCGCGCCGCCCTTGCGGCAGGATGCGATGTCGTTCTCCACTGCAACGGAAACATGGACGAGATGCAGGAAGTGGCGGCGGCTGTTCCGCTTATGCCGGCAGAAGCCCAGATCAGGGCTCATTCGGCGCTTGAACGCCGGGGTGTGGTGGGCAGGGACGACACAGCCAAGCTGCGAGCCGAATGGACAATGCTCATGAACGCGGGCGTCTCATGAACTCGGATGGACAGGCACTGGACACGGCTCTTGCGGACGAACGAGCCGCCGACGAGCCTGCGTTTGTAGTTGACGTCGAAGGATTCGAGGGGCCGCTTGACCTCCTGCTGGCGCTGGCCCGGCAGCAGAAGGTAGATCTCGCCAAGATCTCCATCCTCGCGCTTGCAGACCAGTACCTGGCCTTTATCGAGGAGGCCCGAAAGCTCCGGCTGGAGCTTGCGGCCGACTACCTTCTGATGGCCGCGTGGCTTGCCTATCTGAAGTCTCGGCTCCTGCTGCCCGACGTGACGTCGGAGGAAGGTCAGAACGCCGCGGCACTCGCCAGCGCGCTCGCGTTGCGGCTAAAGCGCCTGGAAGCAATCCGCACCGTCGCCGAGCAGCTTCTTGGTCGTGCGCAACTCGATCGGGATATTTTTCGTCGAGGGCAACCGGAGCCCATCGCGCACATCAAGCATCCGGAATGGACGGCGACCCTGTACGATCTCCTGTCCGCTTACGCGCAGCAACGCCAGCGCAGCGCGCTTTCGCATGTACGGGTGGCCCAGCGAAGCGTCTGGTCGCTGGCGGAGGCACGCGAAGCGCTCGAGCGTTTGATCGGGCGGTCGGCTGACTGGGCGCGGCTCGATGAGTATCTGCTTGCGTTCGTCGTCGATCCCAGCCTCGCTCGTACGGTATTCGCATCGAGTTTTGCTTCGACCCTTGAGCTGGTTCGCGAGGGTGTGATGGAGGTGCAGCAGCAGGCGGCTTTTGCGCCCCTGTATGTACGCAGGAACCAGCAGACCAGTAATCGGGAAGGCTGACGGCGCGGACGGCGCATGCCGCCAGCAGGCAGAACATGCCGCGAGCAGGAAAAAACCAAACGGAGAGCTTACCGCAATGCGCAACTTGAAGATCGTGACAAGTCCCCAGGAAACGGCGCCGATGCAGGAGGTCAGGGCCGAGGAGCTGCGCATCCTGGAGGCAATGTTGTTCGCCTCGGCGGAGCCGCTCGATGAAAAGACGCTCGCGGCGCAAATCCCGGAAGGGATCGATGTGCAGGGCTCGCTGCTCGAGCTGCAACAGCAATATGCCTCGCGCGGGGTCAACCTGGTGCGGATCAATGGAAAGTGGACCTTTCGCACCGCCGGCGATCTCGCGTGGCTCTTGAGCAAGGAAACAACTGAGCAGCGCAAGCTTTCGCGCGCTGCCATCGAGACGCTCGCCATCATTGCGTATCACCAGCCGGTGACGCGGGTGGAAATCGAGAACATTCGCGGCGTGACCACTTCGAAGGGCTCTGTCGACGTGCTCTTGGAGACGGGATGGATTCGCCCGCGGGGGCGGCGCAAGTCCCCTGGGCGGCCCATAACCTACGGGACGACAGAAGCATTTTTGTCGCACTTCGGCCTGGACGCGATCGCCGATCTGCCGGGCCTGGAGGAGCTCAAAGGATCGGGATTGCTGGACGGGCGGATTCCACCGGAGTTCTCGGTGCCCATGCCCTCGGATGATGCGACTTTACGGGAAGATGAGGACCCGCTAGAGCCGGGTGACCTCGATCTGGCACTTGCACCGCCAGCCGAACGGATCGCAACGGACTAGCGGCTACTGCGTCACAAGGGCTCATCATGTCATTCCGGGGCGCCGCAAGTCGGCCATGCCGACTTGCAGGCGAGCGGTGAATTCCCGGTCTTCGCAACTGCACGGCCACTGGTTATGGATTCCGGGCTCCGCTCGCTAGCTCGCGGCCCCGGAATGACAGAACGGGGATGTAACGCAGTCCTTGTTTTTGCGTCGCATGGCCCCTAACTTCTCGTGAACCGGCAGACGAGGCCGCTCCTCGTCCGTGCGGAGGTATGAAATGGGTTCATTCACCGTTTGGCACTGGATTCTGGTCCTGGCGGTCGGACTTCTGCTGTTCGGGGGCCGCGGCAAGGTTTCCGAGCTGATGGGCGATTTTGCCAAAGGCATCAAGTCGTTCAAGAAGGGGCTGGCGGAGGATGAAAAACCGGAACCAGAGCCGGGCAAGGCCGATCAGATGAAGACGATCGACCATCAAACCGCGCCTACCGCAGCCCGAACGCCCGCGGAGACGAAGGCGGGCTGATCCGGTTTTGGGCCGGCGGGGAGCATCGGAGGCGGGCCTAACTAGTGGTCCGATTCCGAAGTTCGCCAGTGCTCGGGTCACGTTCAGGTGCGAACTTCGGAATCTAAGGACCACTAGCAACTTTATGATTCTAGTGCGGTTTTGAATTTGAAGTTCCTAAACGAGCTTGCGGCCAGTAATGA
>DATBYX010000626.1:0-3026 GCA_036513475.1 Xanthobacteraceae bacterium
TCCTCGCTTGCCCATTCCGCCGGCCCTGCCATCGTCCCGATCTCGCAACCCTGCGGATCGACGAGAAGGGTCGTCGGCATCCCCGCAGCGCGTCCCACGGTCTTGAGAGCCTGAAAGACCTTCGCGTTGGGATCGGCATAATAGCCGAGCTTGTCGATGCCGGTTTGCCTGAGCCACTCCCGCGGCTTGTTGGGATCGCGGGTATCGATGTTGACGGCGACAACCTCGAAGCCGGGCCCCCCGAATTTTTGCTCCAGCGCGTCGAGCGCCGGCATTTCCCGCCGGCAGGGGACGCACCACGTAGCCCATAGGTTGAGGAGAACGGTGCGCCCGCGCCATTCGGAGAGATGCCGTTCCGCGGAAGCTGCATCACGGAAGGCAAGATCAGGAACGCGTAGCGCCTGCTCGGCTACCGTGAAGGCGGCAACTTCACCGTGGGCCAGCGGGGAGAGCCGCTGAGCGGTCCTCACCGCCCCCGCACAGGCGGTATCGGGCGCATTGCGCCGCAAGCCGTCGATCCCGTATACCGCTGCGGCAACGACAAGGACCACTCCAAACACCAGGAGCTTGCGCCGGCTCAGATGATAGAATGATTGGCGGGGCGCAACGTTCATCGACGCCATAACCTCAATGGAGCAGATCGCTTTCTAAGCGAACGCGTCATGAGCAACGATATGTGGGGTGGCCGCTTCTCGCGCGACCCCGACTCCCTGCTGCAAGATATCAATGTCTCCATTGAGGTCGACCAGCACCTGTTTCGTCAGGATATTGCGGCGAGCAAGGCCCATGCCGCCATGCTCACACAGCAAGGCATCATCTCGCCTGAGGATGGCCGGCAGATCGCTCACGGTCTAGACACGATCCTGTCAGAAATCGAGGGCGGCAAGTTCCAGTTCAAGCGCGCGCTCGAAGACATTCACATGAACGTGGAGGGTCGGTTGTCCGAGCTGATCGGGGCGCCGGCGGGACGGCTGCACATTGCGCGCTCCCGCAATGACCAGGTAGCCACCGATTTTCGGCTGTGGATCAGAGACAACATCGACGCAATCGACACCGCTCTCCTGTCCTATCAGCGTGCGCTGGCGCAACGAGCGCTGGAGCACGCTGCCACTGCGATGCCCGGGTTCACGCACTTGCAGCCTGCACAGCCTGTGACCTTCGGTCACCATCTTCTCGCGTATGTGGAAATGGCAAGCCGGGACCGCGGCCGGTTCAGGGACGCGCGCAAGCGCTTGAACCAATGTCCATTGGGTGCCGCCGCCCTTGCCGGCACTGCCTTTCCCATCGATCGTGAAGCCACCGCGAAGGCGCTGGGTTTCGATGCTCCAATGGCGAACTCGATCGACGCGGTATCGGATCGGGATTTCGTGCTCGAGGCGCTTTCCGCGGCCGCCCTCACCGCCATACATCTTTCGCGGTTTGCCGAGGAGATCGTCATGTGGTGCTCGCCGCTGATCGGCCTTGTTTCGCTTTCCGATGCCTTCACCACCGGCTCTTCGATCATGCCGCAGAAGCGCAATCCCGATGCCGCCGAGCTGGTGCGCGCGAAGGCCGGCCGGATCATCGGCGCACTCGACGCACTTTTGATCGTGATGAAGGGACTGCCGCTCGCCTATCAAAAGGACATGCAGGAGGACAAGGAGGGGACCATGGCCGCTTTTGCGGCCCTGACGCTCTCGATTGCCGCCATGACCGGGATGGTGCGCGATATGACGGCGAACACCGCGCGCATGCACGATGCCGCCGGCGAGGGCTACTCCACGGCAACCGATCTGGCCGATTGGCTGGTGCGCACGCTTGGCATCCCGTTTCGGGAGGCGCACCGTGTTACCGGTCAAATCGTCGCCCAGGCCGCAGCGGCAAAAGTTCCGCTGCACGAGTTGCCGCTCACGGTGATGCAGGCAATCGAGCCGCGCATCAGCAAAGACGTGATCGGGGTGCTCTCGGTGGAAAGCTCGTTGCAGAGCCGGCAAAGCTACGGTGGGACCGCTTCGGAGAATGTGCGCGGGCAAGCCAAACGCTGGCTCCAGGCGCTGGCAAAGGAGAATGAGCATGTTCGCCATGCTGCGGCCGCGTCGGTCTGATCTGGTATGCTGGCTGGACTGAGGAGTGTCCGATTTGACGACCGCCCTGAAGCTCTGCCGTGCGCCCATGGCCGCCATTGCTGCGGCCATGGTCATGGCGCTCAGCGTGCTTGGGCTTGCCGGCTGCGGACGCAAAAGTGGGCTCGACGCGCCGCCGATAGCGGCAGCCCCTGAGCAACGGGCGCCTGCACCGCAACCGGACAGCGAGCCGGCCAATCCACCTCAGCGCTGAGGCTGGCGCGAGCCCACTCGCTGCTACCATGCTACTCCGTTTTGAGGTTGCGCGAGTGAGCTCGGGCAAACCACGGCTATCGGATCATGGACTCAGCGATGCAGCGAACTCCCCCTTTGCAGGCGGAGGTATAGAGTCTGCTGATGCATCACTTTGACTACCGCGACGGGGTGCTTCATGCCGAGGCTGTCAACCTCGTCGAGCTCGCGGCCGTGGTGGGCACGCCATTCTATTGTTACTCGTCGGCGACGCTCATCCGACATTTCGACGTGTTTTGCCGGGCTTTCTCCGACGTCAGGACGCTCGTCTGCTACGCCATGAAGGCGAATTCCAACCAGGCGGTCATCAAGACGCTCGCGAACTGCGGCGCCGGCGCTGATGTCGTTTCCGCAGGCGAGTTGCTTCGGGCGCGCGCCGCCAACATTCCTCCGGAGAAGATCATGTTTTCTGGCATTGGCAAGACGGCGGCCGAGCTCGCCCTTGCGGTGGACGAGGGCATTCTCTGCGTCAATGTGGAATCCGAACCCGAACTCGAGCTGCTCTCATCCATTGCGGCGAGCAAGGGACGCACCGCGCGGGTCTCGGTGCGGGTCAACCCCGACATAGATGCCAAGACACACCGCAAGATCGCGACCGGGAAAGCCGAGAACAAGTTCGGTATTCCCATCAGCCGTGCACGCGAAGTCTATGCGCTCGCGGCCAAGCTTCCC
>DATBYX010000627.1:0-2699 GCA_036513475.1 Xanthobacteraceae bacterium
CCCCTGCCACTGCTCAAGAGTCTGCCATATGAAATGGGCAATTTTTGGTCGTGATTGTTGCAGGCAAGCGTTGGTTCGATGACCGCCTCCCGGGTCGAACCTGCTTGCATGTCGGCCCGCCTGCCTATATCCAGCTTCCTGATCGTGCGGACTGCGCAGGCACCCGTAGCTCAGCTGGATAGAGCGCTGCCCTCCGAAGGCAGAGGTCGTGAGTTCGAATCTCGCCGGGTGCGCCAAATCTCATCAGCAGTTGGCGAAACGTCGTGAGGACCGTGGAGCTGTCTTGCTGTATCTGGAAGCCCCACGGAAGAACCGTGACGGATTTCGGGTGCCAGGGTCGGCATTGGAGGACATCTATCCGATTCGGTCCATCCCGCCGCATCAGCCGGCCTCGTCGTCCCCTCCCTTATTTCTGAGAAACCAGCTTAGTAACCATCATCACTAGCTGGGGAATATCGATTGGAGCGGCGACAAATTCGCCGATACCCTCGGTGTGTTCGATGTTTTCGGGTGCCACAGTAAACAGCACTTTGATGGCCGACTGCTTCGCCTGCGCCATCTGAGCTAACGAAACGCCATTCGGTTTCCCTGGAGCAAAGCGCACGCGGGTAATTAGGATTTCAAAGCGCTGCGCAGCTTCTAGCGCATTGAGTGCCTCCATCGGTTCCATGAACGTCGCTACGTCATGCCCGGCCGTCCTGAGAGCCGCAGCCGCTTCCTCGATGAAGCTGGGATCGTCGTGGACCAAGATGACGTGTGCGGGCACGAAATTGCAGGCGTCCATTGCTCGTTGCACGTAAGCTAGATGCGGCGATTGTAACAAAGAAACCCGGCTATTACCAGAGCGTTAGGCTTTCACTACGTGCGCGGTGGTCCTCGACCGTGCCAGCGCCGCTTTCGGTCATCTCTCCGCGCGGGTTGCGGCCTCCCAGACCTGTCGCTAGACCTCACCGACCTTGCCACCGGATATCGGTCACGTTCAATGGCGCGGCGTTCCGCCTTGTCGGCCTCGTCAGCGAAATCGACGGCCCATAGCCGCATCTGATCGACGAGCTCTGGATCAATAGCGGTTTTCGACAGAACGCAACATCGCCGTGCGAGTTTGCGAAAATCTTCCGCGTATTTCATGCTCTTCCTCCCAGTTGAACTCTGCGAGGATGAGGCCCAAGAAACTCATCCTAAAACCAAAAACATTACAGGGTAACTCCTGGTTCCGGGACGCACGCGTCAAAAATCTGTCGGATTTTATACACTATTTTATCCAGAAGTCTTCCGACCCTCGCCCACGCTTTATGTCCTCGCCCGTTTTCGATTTGCGTTTTGTCACCTGCTCCACTTCACCGAAACGACAGCCCTTCCTTCGCTCCGCATCCGCGGCATCTGACCCGCAATTTGAGGTCGAGCACCTTGGCCTGCCGGCTGAGCCCGAGCCGCAGTAGAAACTCCGGTGTCAGCAGCCCGACGTGATGGCAGGCGCAATCGACCTGGACGAGATCGCCACGTCCGAGATCCTCGATCCGCGCCAGGTAGAGGGGCACCATCACCGCGTCCATGTTCCTGAAATGTTCTATCAGAGCTTCCGGGCGGAGTCTCGTCAATGGTTGGAGTGTCGTCCCTCTCGGCGACGAGGGCAGTGGCGCCGCTATGCTGTGGCTGAGTTGCGGTTCTCCGGGTAGCTTCTCGTGAAACTGGGTGTGCGGCAGAATGTCGCGCGCGGAACCAGCTAATTGTGACCTGCGTATATCACTCATGCGGTTTTCCGACACACTAGGATAATCAAGGATGGAAGAGCCGCAAGCGAGCCCTTCCCGCTCAGACAGCGAGCATTACAGGGAGATGGCGAGCAAGCTGCGGGAACTCGCTCGTCAACTTCGTTTTCCAGGAGCGCGGCAAGAGCTACTTGCGCTTGCTTTGCGATACGAACGAAGAGCGGATCAGCTCGCGCGCTCTGACCGGAATTGTTCGCGTTAGCGGCGCTCCCGATACCCATTTCGCTGCTGGTCCGCTGCGGTCTCCTCCTCGGGTCCCTCATATCGCGCTTTATCGTTCGCAATCCCGCCCGCGCAGTTTGGAACGGCTTGATTCCGGCCTGAACTGCTGCGCTGCAAAAAGATCATGACAGAACTGAGGCAAGGACTGGTATGGGGTCATTGTGCAATGCACATCAGATCCGAACCACCTGCATGTGTCGAAGTCGGATGAGCGACGCTGAGGAACCCATCCCCGAGCTTTACCGCGAGGCTGCTGAACAAGTTCGACAGTTGGCACGGCAAGCCCGGTTAACAGAGATTCGCAGCGATCTGTTGGAGCTTGCCGCAAAGTTCGAACGCCTGGCCGCCTATGCCGACGCCGCAATCCGCCTCGGGCTGCCAGGGTACCCGCATGGCAAGGTTATTCCCGCCGAGCGTGATCCGCCGCCTCCGAAAGAACGCGAGTAGACGCTTAGAGGCTGCTCTCATGGCCCGCCACTCCGGCGCCAGGGAGACCGGTTCACCACCTTGCCGGACGCGGGGGGTCTCTCGCGCGCGCCTTTAGCCAGCTCTGTTTGCCTACGATGGACCGGCACGCACGTCTACTGTCGGGAATCGCTCGGCATGTCCGTCGGCGAGCCGGAGCCCGATGCGGATGTTGCGGCCATCGACTTGTCCGAGCGCTGCCAAGGCTTCTCGAAAGATGGACGGGAACGGCTCGACGTTGTC
>DATBYX010000628.1:0-6804 GCA_036513475.1 Xanthobacteraceae bacterium
CGAACCGCTCGGGACACGTCTCGCCGACGACGGCGCAGCACGTGCTCGCGGACCTCCGCGGGCGTATCGACCTCATCGTGGACGGCGGCCCTGCGCCGATGGGATTGGAGTCCACCATCATTGCCTGCATCGATGCGCCAACCCTGCTGCGCCCGGGAGCGTTGTCGCGTGCGGCGATCGACCAGATTCTGCCGCTGAAAGATCTCCCTTCGGGGGCGATCGGTGAAGAAGGCGAGGTCCCGCTCGCGCCCGGTCAGCTCGCGTCCCACTACGCACCGCGGGCGCGCCTGCGGCTCAACGCGGAACGGGTCGATGCCGGCGAGGCGCTGCTCGCTTTCGGGCCTGCGCAGATCGCGGGCGCCGAGCGGGCCGTGTTGAAGCTCAACCTCTCGCCGGGCGCCGATCTGATCGAGGCGGCAGCCAACCTGTTTTCGCATCTGCGTGCGCTCGATGCCTGCGGCGCGACTTCGATTGCGGTGATGCCGGTGCCCGAGGTCGGGCTCGGCGAGGCCATCAACGATCGGCTGCGCCGGGCCGCCGCGCCGAGATAAATCGCAGGCTCAGGGCTTGCTTTCGTTGGGAGCAAGGCCGATGTTCTGACCAGTCTGACTAGATTAGAGGGACGCCGGCATGACAGACACTTGGAAATTGCAAGATGCCAAGGCTCGGTTCTCCGAGCTGGTCCGCCGGGCGCGGGCGGGAAAACCGCAGCAGGTCACCATTCACGGCAGGGAAGCCGTCGTGGTCGTTGATCCCGAGCGTTTCGAGATCCGCGCCAAGCCGAAGCGAGAGGAGACGCTGGCCGGGTTCGTCGAACGATCGAAGAAGTACAGGGGGACAGCTCTGAACGTCAAACGCTTCAAGATGAAATTCCCTTTGAAATACGAATCTCCGTTCGGCGAGGACGAGCGGTGAAATGGTTATTGGACACGAACATCGTATCCGAAAGTGTTCGCCATCACCCCAATCAGTCTGTCCTGAACTGGATCAGGCAACATCCTCCGCCTGAAGTGGCGGTCAGTATTGTTACCATCGCTGAATTACGAGTTGGGGTTGACAGGACCGCTAATCCAGATCGTCGCGCCATGCTTGCCCATTGGATGGCCAAAGAGATGGAGCCACTGTTTAAAGATCATACGCTGCCCCTGACCATCGGCATTCTAACTCAATGGCTCGATCTCGGCCGGCGTAATGCGGTAGCCGGAAGTACTCGCGCGCCTGCTGATCTTCTTATTGCTGCAACTGCTCGAGTGCATGACGTCATTATCGTCACTCGCAACGTCAGGGATTTCGTCGGCACCGGCGTACTCGTATATGATCCATGGAAGGATAAGGTCCACAAAATGGAACTGGCATGATGCTGTCCAAGACCCCTGCCGCCCTTGATCCCGCCCTGCTCGCCCGATTTGCCGCGATCGTCGGCGACAAGCACGCCATCACTGATCCGCAGGCGCAGGCGCCCTATCTGATCGAGCTGCGCGACTTGTTCCACGGCCACACCCCGGCGGTGCTGCGGCCGGGCACGGTCGCCGAAGTTGCGCAGATCCTGCGCCTCGCGAACGAGACCGGGACGCCTCTCGTCCCGCAGGGAGGAAACACAGGGCTCGTGGGAGGTCAGACTCCGCATCATGGCGAAGTCGTGCTCTCGCTCAATCGTCTCGACCGCATCCGCGAAGTGGATCCCGTGTCCAACACCATGACCTGTGAGGCCGGGGTTACTCTGTTGCGGGCGCGCGAGGCGGCCACCGCAGTCGACCGGCTCTATCCGCAGCTGCTGCCCTCGGAGGGGACCTGCACCATCGGCGGCAATCTTTCCACCAACGCCGGCGGGACCGCGGCGCTGGCGTATGGGATTGCGCGCTCCCATGCACTGGGTCTCGAAGTGGTGCTCGCGGACGGACGCGTGCTCAACAACCTCAACAAGCTCAAGAAGGACAATACCGGGTACGATCTCAACAACCTGTTCATCGGAGCCGAAGGCACGCTGGGCGTCATCACTGCGGCGGTGTTGCGGCTCCTGCCGCGGCCCCGCTCCGTCGAGACGGCGTTCCTCGGGGTCCCCTTCCCCGAGGCTGCGCTCGATCTCCTTGGACTTGCGACCGAGCGTAGCGGCGGGGATGTCACGAGCTTCGAGCTGATGCTGCGCATGGGGGTGGAGCTCGTGCTCAAGCACGGCGCAGGCTGCCGCGATCCACTGCCAGACGTGCATCCCTGGTACGTGCTGATCGAGCTCTCGTCGCAGGCGCGCTCCGGAGTACGCGGCGTGCTGGAGGAAATTCTGGCGGAAGGGCTCGAGCGCGGACTGGTCATCAACGCGACCATCGCCGGCAGTCTCGATCAGGCGAAAATGTTCTGGCGCATCCGCGAGATGTTCGGCGAAGTGCAGCGCCACGAAGGCGGCTCCATCAAGCATGACATCTCCGTGCCGGTCGCGGCAGTACCGGCCTTTCTGCGCGAGGCCGATGCGGCCGTCACGACGCTCATTCCAGGCGCTCGTCCGATTCCCTTTGGACATCTCGGCGACGGCAATATCCATTACAATGTGATGCAGCCCGTTGGGGCGAATAAGGCCTCCTTCCTCGACCGCTGGGATGAGGTCAACGCCGCCGTGTTCCAGGTCGTAGCGAAATTCGGCGGCTCCATCTCCGCCGAGCACGGCATCGGCGTGCTCAAGCGCGATCTCCTGCCCAAGGTGAAGGATCCGGTCGCGATCGAGCTCATGCGCACGCTCAAGCGCACCCTCGATCCCAAGAACATTCTCAATCCGGGCAAGGTGCTGTAGCCCGCGTAGGGTGGTGGGCAAAATCGCTTCGCGGTGAATTGCAACACCCGTAGACGGCTGAAAGCGATTTTGCCCACCCTACAGATTTGGTCTTTACGGGAGGTCATCAAACAACGAGGGCTGGAGCTCGTCCTTCTCGCGCGCCGGCTTGCGCTTGGATTTTGTTGCCGAAGCTGGTGGCGCTGCCTTCTCTGCTGCCGCAGGCTGCTGCCGCAACGGCTCGATCAGTACCGGATCATCATTGGCAGTGCGGTTGACCGCCGGTGAAATTTCATAAGCTTCAAGCATCCCTTCGGGCGCAGGCGCGAGAAGAGCGGTAGCCGTCAACGCATCGACACGGCTGCAGTCGAGCCATAGGTCGAACGCCTCCGGAGGAACAATCGCAGGCATGCGCGGATGAAGCTCCGCGAGCTCGCGGTTCGCCTGTGTGGTGATGATGGCCGCGGTTTCCATCTCCTCGCCGTGGGGTCCCATCCAGGTCTCCCACAGGCCGGCGAAGCCGATCGGAAGGCCATCCTTCGGACGGACGCAAAACGGGCGCCTGCCGCCAGCAGCGTCCTTCCATTCGTAGAAACCGTCCGCGGGGAAGAGGCACCGCCGCCGTCGCATCGCATTGCGGAACGCGGGCTTGTCATTGACCGACTCGATGCGCGCATTGACGAGCAAGCTGAAGCTGCGGGGATCCTTCACCCAGGATGGGATTAAGCCCCAACGCACCAGCGCAAACTGTCGCTGGCCCTCCCCCATGCGCACGATGGGCACCGGCTGCGTGGGGGCCACATTGTAACGAGGGGGAAAGTTCGGCTCTTGCGGATAGCCGAACAACCGGCGGAACGCCTCAGGCGAGGAGAGGAGCAGATAACGACCGCACATGCGCGCGCCTTCGGGTAAAACTTGCCTTAACTACCCCGCTCAACCCTGGCGGAAACGCTACATACTGCATCCGGAGCACATTTTCCGTGGCCGACCCAAGAGCCTACCCCCAGCGACCATTTCTCGCCGTAAGCGCCGCCATCCTGCGTGCGGGCAAGTTCCTCGTCGTGCGCCGTGCGCGACCGCCCGCGCACGGCCTGTTCAGCCTGCCCGGGGGCGTGGTGGAAGCGGGCGAGCGGCTTACCGAGGCGGTCATACGGGAGATTGCTGAGGAAACCGGGATGAGTATCGAGCCGATCGCGCTCGCAGGCTTTCGCGAGACCATCGTGCGCGATGCGGAGAATCGGGTCGAGCGGCATTTCGTGATCCTGTGCTTTGCCGCGCATTGGCGAGGGGGCGAGCCGGAGCTTAACGAGGAGCTCAGCGAAGCGCGGTGGATCTATCCCGCCGAGCTCGCAGCGCTGCCCACAACCCCCGGTCTTGCGGAAATCGTCGCAGCGGCCTACCAGCGGTTCAACATGCAACAGTCGTAGCCCGGATTGCGCATTGTTGCACAATCCGGGGAACCCGCCCGCATAGACCCCGGTCCGACACGCCTTTTTTCCGTCGTGTTGGACCGTGACAATGTGCGGCCATTACGATTTAACCCCTTGGGCCAGCGGCGCCGATTACCTGTTCACCCATGCCTCGACGCGTCCTGTTGCTGGCCTTCATTGCGCTCCTCGCAGCCGGCGCACCCGCGCGTGCGGAGGTTGCGCCCGCACCGTTCGATGGCAACCTTCAGCGGCTTGCGGAAATTCTCGGTGCACTACACTACCTGCGCGGGATCTGCGGGGCCAATGAGGGCCAGAAGTGGCGCAACGAGATGCAAGCGTTGATCGACGCCGAAACTCCGCAGCCCGAGCGCCGCTCGCGGATGATCGCAAGCTTCAACCGGGGCTACCGCGGCTATCAGCAAACCTACCGCACCTGCACGCCGGCGGCGGACCTGGTCATCCGCCGCTATCTGGAGGAAGGGTCCAAGCTCATTCGCGACGTAACTGCACGCTACGCGAACTGACAGAGCGAGCTGCGCCATTAACCGTTCCGGTATTTGTATCTAGCCGCGTGCTGCCCGCATGGGTAGATTGTGTTGAGCGAAATGGCCGCGGGGACCCGGCCGCAAAATGATACGGGAAATACCGATGAGCGAGCCGCAGGGGCAGGCTCTTGACCATGAGCAGAAGCGGGCTGCGCTCGCGTACCTGCACGAGGCATGGCAGGAGGCCCGGATCGAGGGCATCGACGGCGATTGCCTTGCGCAGGCATGCCTGTTTGCTGCCTTTGCCGAATTCGTCTCCACCTATGGGGAAGAACCCGCCGCCCGTCTCGCCGAGGGGCTCGCCTTGCGCATTCGCAAGGGTGAGTTTTCCCTGATCCTGACAAGACAATAGCGCAGCGGGCTTGCAGCCTGCCCGGGACTGTGCCTTGTGGGGCCGCGGCATCGGACCTAGATTTCAACCGATCGCCCTGGCACATCTCGAACATGCAAGCTGCGCTGCTTCCCGACCGCGGCGTCGTCAAAATCGCCGGTGACGATGCGCGCAAGTTTCTCAATGGGCTAATTACGAGCGACATCGCCAGGGTTGATCCGGCGCACGCCGCATTCGCCGCGTTGCTGACACCACAAGGAAAGATCCTCGGCGACTTCATTCTTGCGGAACCGGATCCCAACGAGGGTGGCGGTTTTTTCCTGGATTGTCCCCGCGCGCTTGCGCCCCTCCTGGTCGAACGATTCAATTTCTATAAGCTGCGCGCGAAGATCATCGTCGAAGACTTATCGGAAATCCTTGGTGTGATGGCAATCTGGAACAGCAGCAGCGCGAGCGAATTCGGCTTGGGCTATGTCGATCCTCGCATCCCTGAGCTGGGCACGCGCTGCATGCTGCCGCCGCATCTCGCGAGCAAAGCAGCAGCAGAGCTTGGCGCCGAGGTGGTCGAGGCGTCAGCCTACGAGGCGCATCGCATCGCGCTTGCGATCCCGCGCGGCGGGGTTGATTTCATCTATGGAGATGCATTTCCGCATGAGACCGACATGGACCAGCTTGGCGGAATTGATTTCGGCAAGGGATGCTTTGTCGGCCAGGAGGTCGTTTCGCGCATGGAGCATCGCGGCAGCACCCGCACCAGGACCATCGGGGTGAGCTACGGGGGTTTCGCACCGGAACCGGGCACTCCGGTGAACGCGGGGCAGAAGTCCGTCGGCACGCTCGGCTCGACAGCGCAGGGGCGCGGCGTGGCACTGCTGCGGCTCGACCGCCTCGCCGACGCACTCGCGGCCGGAGCGCCGCTCCGCGCAGGCGGGGTGGAGGTGCAGGCGGTCAAGCCCACCTGGGCACGCTTTGCGTTCCCAGGGGACGCAAAGGCAGCGGAATGACTGACCAAGTTATCCATCCCGACGGCCTTCCACGCTGCTCCTGGCCGAAGCTCGATCCACTTTATGTCCGCTATCACGACGAGGAGTGGGGTGTCCCGGAATATGACGATCGCGCGCTATATGAAAAATTTGTGCTTGACGGCTTCCAGGCCGGCCTTTCCTGGATCACTATTCTGCGCAAGCGGGAGAATTTTCGGCGCGCGTTCGACAATTTCGAGCCGGCGCTCATCGCACGCTATACCCCGCGCAAGATCGAGAAGCTGATGCAGGATGCTGGGATCGTGCGCAATCGCATGAAGATCGAAGGCGCTGTTCTCTCCGCTCGTGCTTACCTCGATGTCATGGAGAAAGAAGGCGGGTTTTCCCGGCTGCTTTGGAGCTTCGTCGACGGCAGACCCAAGGTGAATCACTTCCGCTCGGTCTCGCAAATCCCGGCGGAAACCGCCGTCTCACGACGGATTTCCAAGGAATTGGCAGGCCGCGGCTTCAAGTTTTGCGGCCCGACCATCGGTTACGCTTTCATGCAGGCGGTGGGTATGGTCAACGATCATGTGGTCAGCTGTCATCGCTATGCTGCCCTGGCCAAGCTTGCTTGATGGCTGCAAAGAGAAGACCTGCCTCAGAATTCGGCTCGAGCTCACATGCATTCCGCGCCTGGCAGCGCATGCTGTCGGGGCGCAGGCTTGATCTGCTCGATCCCTCCCCGCTCGATATCGAGATCGAGGACATCGCC